>CAZISK010000115.1:0-12993 GCA_964541355.1 uncultured Candidatus Obscuribacterales bacterium | reverse complement strand
CGAGGCTGACAGCATCCTTGAGAATGATTGGAAAACTCACTCTCGAGCTGGGAAAGTACGACAAGGCAATTACGTCATTGGAGCGCGAGCAGTCCATCCAAAAGAAAATTGGTTTGGACTATCCTGGACGGATCGAGGGCATGATCCCTTTAGGAAAAGCCTATAGAGACTCCGGGCGTTTCGATCAGTCCGAAGAAACTCTTCTTCAAGCCTTGAAATTAAGCGCTTCCACAGTGCGGTTTCACACCTTCGATTGGGAAATGCAAGTACTTGAAGCGATATGGTCGAACTACGATCTGCAGAAGAAACACCGAAAGGCTCTTGGATACGCGCGCCGATTATTGCAACACGTTGAGAGCAAACGTGGAAAGGAACCAGGCGCTCTGCACCAGGCATTGATGCACATATCCAAAAGTTGTTGCTATAACAAGAAATTCGAAGAAGCATTGGCGTATGTGGAACGAGACAAAGAACTTGCCAGCGGACTGAGCACTTGGAAGTACGCTGTTTTTGACAATCATTGTATGACTGCTGAAATCTTCGGACAGTCTGGAAGAATTGATTCAGCCTTGCTCAGTCTATGCAGGGCCGCCGAAATGCCTGATTTGAATACTTCACGGATCAGTCTCATGTCGAGAACTCTAGCTTCTATCCCGATTGCGATGACGAAAGCGAATTGCGTCGAAGTAGAAAATACGGCCAGACGTTTGCGAAAAACTCTTGAGAGTCGAAAATCCGAATCAAACGATCGAAGCGAGCGCTCATACATCGACCATCTGATCGAACACGTGAGCGAGTATACTGATGGTTGAATCGAACGGTAGAAACAGTTCTATCAATACTTGGTTATTATGGCGAAGAGTTAAATGGCAAAAATGCAGATTGTAGATGATGACATCGCAATTTGCCACTCTTTGAACGAATGGCTAGAAGCAGTCGCCCTCAAAGTAGCTTTGGAGAGTGAAGGGTTTATGCCCAGGTTTAGCAGTCCGTATTACGCAGCTTCAGATAAAACGTCGTCTTCCCTTCTTCGCTTTCGACATCGATCTCGCCTCCATGTTGTCGCATAATGCTCCTACAAATTGTGAGTCCAAGACCGATCCCTCCCTTTACTTTTGAGTCGGCCTCCTCGACCTGGACAAACTCCTCGAATATCGTCTTTATGTGTGACGACGGAATTCCTCTTCCTTGATCGGTCACACCGATCCTTACCCAGGTGTCGTCAAGATCGCTGGAGACCGTTATAATTCCACCCTCCGGAGAATACTTGATAGCATTTGACAGCAAGTTGACCAGCACTTGAATAAGCCTGGCATCGTCGCAGAGGACATTGATATCCTGAACCTGATTTCTTATAGCGATGTCATTTTTTTCGGCAAGAGAATGGACAGCTCCGATAGAGCGTTCGACCATTCCACGAAGTGAGGATTTTTCAATTCTTAATTCGACCTTTCCAGCTCTCAGTTTTTCTGCGTCCAACAATGCCTCTATTAGTGATACCAACCGATCGGTCTCCTTCTCGGCTCTGAAAAGATGACTCTTTCCTTTGTCGTTGAGCTGACTTCGGTCTCCGTTCCTGAGCTGCGCTAACACGCCATGAACAGAGATGATTGTTTCGCTCAGATCGCTTCCCACAAGCTCAACGAACTGTCGCTTCAAAGTCTCCATTTCGTGTCGCTCTGCAATATCAAGCAGCACTACAATGAAATGGCGCTCCTGAAGCCAATCGATCTCACTCAAAAACAATTCGATCGGAAGCTCCGTGCCATCGCTCTTTTTCGTAACCAGCTCCCCTGGCCTATCAAGATAGTTTGCAATTAACTGCTCGAGCACGTCCTCGCCTGGTTCAAATAAATCAGGAAGCAGTTTTCCTATGGGCGCCTGCAGAACCTGGGCATATGAATATCCGAACACGTCAAGGCAAGTCTGGTTGGCGATTTTAATGGCACCACTTTGAGTGACGAGACAAAGCATTGCTGGCATTGTCTCCATAATTTTGCGTAGTCTGGTTTCGCTTTCTTGAAGTACTTCAGCCGCTATCTTTCTGTCGGTTATGCAATGCGCGATGCAAACATAAACTTCTTGTGATTGAGACCATTTCACAGACCACATCATGTGGACGACTGAGCCTGATCGATGAATTACTCTGTTCTCAAACGAAAACGATACTCGAAACAACTGTGATTCAATTGATTGACTGAAACAAAAATCCTGATCCTCAGGGTGAACGATGTCATTCCAGGGCTTGCCAAGAAGCTCTTCGGGACTGAAGTCCCATAGCGTCTTGCAAGCTGGATTGATCGCGACGAATTTCCCCTCGCAATCTATCGAGCAGACAACATCCAGTGCATTTTCAGTCAACAATCGTTCTCTACGAGCTATATCGGCCAGGTTATTGGCCATGGTATGAAAGGCTTCGTCAAGCCAGAAGATTTCATCGCGCCCGGAAAGTCGCTTCAGAAGTGTTTTTTTCTCCGAAAGTAATTCAGCGTTTTTCTTCAACAAGCGAATGCGATTGGCAATGCTAGTACCGAAAAAAATGGCCAAAAAGATGCTTATAACAACATTGGTGATTACCGCAACGGGAAGAAACTGGCTTAGCCTTGTCCGCCAAACTTCATTGCTGACCGGCTCGGTGCGTTCCAACTCCTGGACAAGCTTTGAAGTTTGTGCAGCTTCTTTGTTGTACCTACCTAATAAGCGCTGCACTTTGTTTCCGACCATGATCCTGCTTGGGATCGGACCGCCTCCTTCGCCGAAGTCCTTTAGAACTTGATTGAGTAAGGCATAACATTCTCTGCTGGTTTTGTGTTGTTGCCTGAGCGATTCCATAATGGCTGAGTTGTCTTGAGTCAAATTTGCGAATTCTGAGTAAAGATGCTCGCCGCGCAATTGAACGCGTTGAAAGCTCTTTAAGCTTCCGGGGCTCCTTGTATACAGATAAGTTGATACCAGGCGTGAAGCATCGAATAAATTGGTGGCAATCTGGTTACCAACCGAACGGCGCTTTTTTGCTACAGTCTCACGCTCGGTCTCGATCTCTGCTTGATTTAGCAAATAACCCAATAAACCAAGAGTCATGAACCCGAATCCAAGGGGTATGATGACTAGAATGATGCCCTTTTGAACGACCGAAAGCTTTGCTAACCCGCCCGGCATGACTGTTTTCTTACCTTGTGCATACGTTGATTAGAGACTCTCCGCTTTCTCATCCTGGTTAATGTTACTCGACTAGATAGCCTGATTCTATACCACGAACTACGCGTCAGCGCTGCATGCTCTTTTTTCACTGCCGGAATCGTCCCTCTTAGAAGGCACCCGAAGCGCTTACTCCTCTTCAGTATTCTCAATTTGATTCAGAAGTAAGCAAATTGTTGTACTAGAGCCGCACAGCGAAATGGGCCTGCCGCCGCTTTTGCTGATGCAGAAAATATTAGGGATCAACTCATCCGAGCCTCGGTCTCTTGGCGCTCGGTTGCTTGTCTACCCAAGAACTTTTCGAATGCGAATTCCGTGGAGAAAAACTCAAAATCTGGTCCGACAGATTTTTGACAGACTCGATCGATAGGATTCTCGGTGGGTTCAACGAGGACAATCATATGAGTATTGAAACCGTATCTGACCAAGGTGATTATCGATCCAACTCAAACCCTCCGGAACAACTAACAACAACGAGTCCGACAACAGAAGAGTTCAATGACGTCTATCGACGAGCGACTGGCATTGTTCAAAACCGTACTAAGGAATCCAACTCACTGCCCGCGCTAGAACTGGTCAACGGCGATCAGTCCAGCAATCAATCTTCTCAAACATTGAGTCCGGACATGCCACCACCCGGAGACCACGGACATCAGGCACTACCTACAAATCGAGCAACTTCAGGGCAACAGGTGCACCCTACCGATCGCTCCGCTGAACAACCATTATCAACCGAGCGCTATATATCGAGAATGGCTCCGGGCGCTCCACCAGTACGAGAGGCACAAGATCCTGCGATACAGCGAAACATTCAGAACCTCAACTCCGAAAGCTATCTAACACGCCAGAGAGCTACTAATGAATTGCTACAGACACCATTGCCACAGGCATATGCAGCGATAAGGGAGTTAGCGACTGCCGCTAATAGTTTGGGTTCACCGGAGCTCAGGTCGAGAGCCCGACAAGTACTCGATCGTTTGCCTGAGGCAGTGGCGGTGTCAGGGCTTTACGGGATGATCGACAATCCAGAATCAACAGCGCAAGCTCGACAATGGGCAAACACAGCCCTGGAGCGTAGGTTTCAAAATTCGCAGTCTACCGAGTTTCGAGACGGACAGGATCGGATTCGTCGCATCCAGACAACCGATATCAATGGTGACAGACAGGTCTTACTGGACGCCACTTATAGCGCCAGCGGAGATTTGTCTACAGTCACTGCCCGTGATACGACATTCCGGCGTCAAGCGGACGGCAGTTTCATCCGACTTGGCGGTAATGAAGCTTATCGGAATGTCCAGGTGACCAATAGAAGCCAGGTGAACAGTAGCGACCCGGAAAACAATAGAGAAGGTACTTTGATTCTCCAAAGTGGCAGTGAAACAGGCCGTGCGAGAACAGAATGGCAGCCTGGTGGTAGAACCCTCATTTACGACTCCAATAATAACAGGACTTACGATAGTGTACCTCCACTTGATGAAGAAGGAGGCCTAATCCGAGATTTGGAAAGTCACAGCTGGCGACGACGCTGACGCTAATAGACATTCATCCTTGATGAAGACGGGACTTATCGATCACCCCATTATAGCCATGGCGTGTCGAGATTGTGCTTATCTACGACGGAAGCTGTTGATCCTTTCGTTGCCCTGTTCGTCATACAAATGCATTCCACCATTGGGTCGCAACACTGTCAACACAGTTCTCTCACCGGATCCGTGACCGCCGCTCCGGAAGCTCAAATCGCCTTGACGGCTGACCCGGACATCCCGAAAAAAGCGATCGCTAAATTCTGGTGATCGATACGTCCCGTCTTCATTACGGATGAGTGTCAGTCCAGTCGCAGCGACTCTAGAAATATGACCCTGCGAATTGTAAGTGATGTCCAGCTGTGTCTGTCTGTTCGCACCTACGACCCGCCGAACGCGCTCCTGACCATCTTGAAATACAGTGAGCTGTGAAACCTTTCGAATGATACGGTCCAGAGTCCTTTCTGCCGTTCGAGCCTGTTCAGGAGATGTTGGGTTATCCATGGCATCGTAAAGCCCGGAAATAATTGACTCACCCATACTGTTCAGAATGTCTTGCGCAATTGACGCGGCCTTTGAGTTCCACTCAGCAGAGGCTCGTAATAGAGGTCCTAATGCCGCTGGTGTGTTCTGCAATGCTCCTATGGCTCTTTGGCGAGTTGCCGGGTCTGAAGAATGAAGGTTTTGCATGTTTAGCCGAATAGAAGCAACTTGTCGTTGTTGTGCTTCCAGTTCCGGCCTTGGTGCTGATCGATTGTCCGGTTGTCTCTGTCGGTCGGGCGATCTAAACGGCGGCACATCCGGTGCGAGTCTCGGTGTCGATTGATTTTGCGGTATTGACTGTTGTTCTGGCGATCTCAATGGTGGCGCTTCTGGTGCCCGTCTCGGTGCTGATCGATCTTGCGGTATTGGCTGCTGTTCTGGTGATCTCAATGGTGGCGAATCCGGTGCGAGTCTCGATGCCGATTGATCTTGCGGTATTGGCTGCTGTTCTGGCGATCTCGATGGTGGCGCTTCTGGTGCCAGTCTCGGTGCTGATTGATCGAATCCTGTATTAGCTACACCGGTTGCCCCATCCGGATCAAACAGTTCGATCCGAGGAAGGATGCTCGATGCATTGCTTTTTGGAAAAGAGTCAACGGCGTTTTCATAATTCCTGTTGAAGTCTTTCATCGACGGACGCTCCGTACTGATTTGTCCTTCCGATGACTGTCTTCCCTGATCGGTTTCGTCATATCTGCTGTCATTGACCATTTTACTGTCCTCGTTGAACCCGAAAAACACTCAAAGCAAGTCAAAACTTCGGCAAGAAACCAGCACCGTATCAAGTGCTAGGGAAACAAAAGAAGCAAAAACTTCGACCAGAGTACAAGCACCGAATCAGGTGCGAGGGACATGAGAAGAGCTCTCCGGAACTGCGTCTCCACCCTTTTCTGTCTGATACAACTATAGTTGCGTCGCAATCTGGGACTTACGCAATCACGGACCTACGTTTTCAATACTCATATGACATCCTCGATGAACCCACTGAGAATCCTATTGCTCGAGCCTGTCAAAAATCTGTCAGAACAGATTTGGACTTTTGTCCACAGATTTAGCACTACCGAAAAGATTTTATTTTGAGAAGCAACCTGGGCGTTGAGAACCGGGGCGCGGATGAGTTTACCTCATACGTTCTCTGCAATTACTACCCAAACGGTAATTCGGTCTGTGATGGGTATAATTGCTCCTATGGAAGAAAAGCTTGAACGTCGAACCAAGATAACTGAAACAAGAGAAGCTGCCAACAATGGCAACTCCTCACAAGAACAGCTTGAACTTCAAGAGTCAAGTTCGCATGGAGCCTTCTCGTCGGAACAGCTCGAGCGTCAAAAGGATGCGCTTGCCAGTCGGCGTTTGCGACTGCGGGCCAAATTTCTCTACGCGCTCTTTTGGATTATAGGGCTGGCACTCCTATTGTATTGTATTGCTGTTCTATCTGTGTAGGTACGACCCTGGATGATTGCACTCTGTTTTGTGGCGTTGATGAGTCACTCAATATCTGAGATTTCAAACCAGCACTATGCAACTCATTATTCTTATCGTTTTAATGTTGATCGCCAGTCCAGCCTCGGCCGAACCCTTGAAGGCGACCATTACGCACTCGGACCAGCTTAATGAGTACGGGTTGCACCCGGGGCAGAGGTTCGATCCGTCTAAGTTTAGCCAGACGCAGGACTGGTGGGTGCCCGTTCCTGGTTGGTATGCTGGCTCTTGGCGTTCGAGTGAAGTCACTCACTGGTCACCTAACGGTGCGCCGGTTCGGTCTTCACTGATTGAAAACTCGCAAGCGGGTTATCAGCAAGACGCTCGAGGACAGATCTGGCATATGCTCAAGTTGCCGGGAGTGTCTGAATGCCTTTATGAAGGGCTGCCAGCGATCAAGATAACGCAGTCTTTTGAAATAGATAGAATTACAAACGATGTACTGGAGTCCAGAGCGAAAGGGTTATTTATACAGCTCGACCAGTTTCGAAACGTCACTAAAGTATTTAAGACAGAGCAGTTCTCGAAGAATGTCCTCATGTCTTCGGGAATCAAGCGCAATTACACAAAGCAACGGCTATACGACGTAAAAGGGAAGTTCATTTCCGAACAGGACGGGTTCTGTGATTCTCAAATGATTGCGGCGTACACGCCAGTCGACAACTTTTATGGCATCGATCTCAAGGCCTCGCTGGCGAAATTCTTAGCTGCTCATCCCGGACTTGCCGGCGGTAGTCCCGCGACGCCCTCAATTGAGGAGTATCCTAGAGTCCAGAATGGTCAGCCGTAGCGATACCAAGACTCGGATTTTCGACAGCAATTATTTAGAAGGCTCCGTGGACAATGAGACTGTCCAGACAGCACTATATATAGTGCCTCCAAATTTGATCGAGCAACGTGCTGAACAGTTTGCAATTCCTGGAGACTGAATATCTAGTTCGAAGGGCAAAATATAGATTTTACGTAAATGTGGAGTCAGGACTATGCATTTGAAGCGCGTCGCGCTTGTAGCCAGCGTTAGTGTCATTTTGACCGCATGTGCCCCGAGAGGTGCTATGGAACCCAATTCGCACACATTCCGAACGAAGTTCTTTCGCATTGCTACTAATTTTCTCGTTCATCCACCACGTGTCGATGGCGCATTTCCAGAGGCCAAGGCTGGGTGCGCTGTCGCGTCTCGTTGGTTAGGCAGCCACTTGAAGGTGTCATAAATCGATTTGTTCATCAGTTGAGGCTGATCGAGCACCGACGCGATTTTGAATCGAAACGTTCGTGGTTTGTCATCCGACCAGACATTAGGCACGAGCGGTAGACCATCCAGGACACCAAGAAAACCACCGAGACTGAAGAGAGAGCCTGCCTTTCCTAAAAAACCTCTTGTCGAAACTCGAGGAATGTTGCCGACCACATCCACCTTCATAGAATTTTTCTTGAAGTCTATAGTTCCGGAAGAGCGCATTCTGAGCTCATCGCCGTTGAATTCGACCGATCCAAACTTGGATAGAGAGGACTCGGCATTGCCGAATGCAACCTGCAGCCCAGGTCTCAAGACAAAACTGCCCTTGATTGATTTGTAGTTGCCATTCTCGACCGGTGCCACGCTCTGCAAAAAATTGTTCAAGTTAAAACCAATGATGCCACCTTTAAGCAAGTTGGCTTGATCAATTCTTCGTTGAAGTAAGCTAAATCTGCTTACGCGGCCATTCACTAAGGTGAAACTGCTTGGTACTCTAGCGTTGGCATTTGGGTCTGTCGGATCTGGTGCCGGGACCTCAAGCGTGTCATATACGTTCTTACCGGCACCAATGTCAGCTCTAAATCGCACATGTGCTTCCATGGTGCCTGTAATTTCGTTTGGCGCATCAAACAATTCTGTGAAGAGCTCGTTAGCATCAACGCCAGTCAGATCAGCTGTGCCACCGAACAGTGGCTTACCTTGAGCGGTCCAACCACGCATTTTCAGTTTGCCTTTGGCGATGTCTGCGGTGATGTCTCTCAACGAAATGTTGCGAGTTTTCTCGCCTGCTTTGTTGGTGTAGTAGCCCGCAACTAGTTTTCCTTTGATACTTTTGATCAATAATTTATTCAACTTCATGGATTGAATATCTACATCGAACGGAGCGGATTGCGTTTCGCCCGCTGTGCCGGTAACCCAGTCAGCGGCGCTAATCGTGCCGGTTACATTGCTCAACTTGTATTGGGGAACGCCAAAGTCTTTTATGTTAACCAGACCTCTAACGGCGGGCGCTGTTGGTGGACCTTTAAGATGGATGCTTCCACTAATACTGCCACTCAAGTCCCGCAAGCCACTATCCATGGTATCGGCAGGTAGCAATGCAACCAGATTTTTCGCTTGCAGCGAATTGGGCAGGTCGAGCGTAATGTCGAGCGCAGGAGCGCCTTCAGGAGGGGCCGGTAAGGTGTACGTGCCATTGATCTTGATAATCGCAAGACCAGATGTAAGTTGTACATTCTGAAGTGTAACTTTGTTGTCTGCGACCAACAGGGTGCCGGACATGCTGCCCGGTTCACCTTTAGGTTTGGCTAAAACGCCAAATGGACCGACAAGAGTGAAGTCTTGGTTAGCAGGAACTGATGCATGGAATACTGCCGTCAAATGTTTACCGGTCCCGGTAACTTCAGCGGTCACTGGCACCAGTCCTGAGGAAACCAATTTATGCGTCGAATTTTCTAGGTGCACAAAGGTAATGAAATCATTCGGATCCATTTGCGCAACAGCTTTGAGGTTGATGGATCTAGCGGCGGGGTCAGCAAAATTTTCAACGGTTCCAGATGCAGAGAATGCTGACTTGCCTAGATTTCCACTAATCTTTTCGATTTCAAGTTTGCTGCCTTTGGCGACAAGATTTCCGGCAACGTTTTGCACAGGAAATCCTGAGGTCTGCGCCGCTACATCTTCGAAAGAGATATCGCCTGTCGCGTCGAGATTGTTGCCCTGATTGGTGATCGCGAATTGTCCGCGTACCGTGCCTTTGGTTGGGGTGATGCCTAAGCGCTGCATTTCCTGGAGATACCGCTCACGCACCGATTTGGGCGTTTGGGGCGCGGCCAAGTAAGAGTGCAAATCGCTTAAATCCAGACCAGGTGTATGGACCTTGAAACTGGACAGTGAGGGAGTCTTCGACAAATTATTGACTATAAGAGTGGTGCGCAGTTTGCTCTTTGAGCTGACGATATTGACGTCTTCCAGTGAAACGTTATCGTTTTGATATGTGACTTTGCCGGAGATCAGATGAACAGTGCGTTTCGAACCGAGCGGCTGGTAGGTGAGATCCTTCGGGTATGCCACCATGGTGATCTTCGGAGACTTTGGCGTGCCATGTAATGTCAGATCTACCTTTTTGACGACGCCGTACAGCAGTTGTTGTGCAAGAAGCGGCGATTGCACCTTCATCGCCTCTAGAGACGTTTTTACATTGGAAAGATCCATATTCTCTGCGCCAATCTTCAAGTTCAATGGCGCAGAAGGGGCCGGACCCGCTGAGCCGTTCAGCACAAAGCGACCATTGCCGATGCGACCTGTAGTTTGATTGAAATCCAAAATCTGATCGCGAACTCCGATCACGCCTCCGTTAACTTCGGCTACGCGCGTTTTGCTGCCAGGTGGTTGGTAATACAAGTTGATCGGTATCACTTTCATGGAGATCGAAGGATTACTTACACAGCCTTTTATCTCGCCGCGAGCACTCTTAATCGCTCCATACAAAACCTCCTCCTTCACCAGTGGGCTATCGATCTTCAACTCTTTGATCAGCCTTTTCACATCGGCTAAATCTATATCTCTGCTGTCTAATCGAACATCGACCTTGCCGTTCTTGCTTACTCCTGACTTGCCATCGAGAGTGAATGTGCCTGTGCCAAGCCGACCGGCCAGTTTTGAAAATGTAGCTGTGCTCCCATCGAAAAACACTTCACCGCCGCTCAATTCGAAGAGCCGTTTGGGTAGGTTGGGCATATAGAAAAGTCTGTCAGGTCTAGCCTTAGCTAAGATCTGCGGGTCCTTTAAATCGCCTTTAATCGAGATTTCCGCTTCTTTGACAGTTCCAAACAGCGGTTGATGCACTACAGGCGGTACCGCCAGTTTCAACGCTTTAAGAGTTTGTTTTACTTCGTCAAGGTAAATGTGTTTGCCGCGATAGAGAATATCGACTCTATGATTGGCATCAATCCAACCATTCGCCTCGAAGTCGCTGCTACCGAATCTCCCTCTTGTTTTTTCAAAACTCAGTTTTTCCTTAGTCATGTGGGCAACGCTGTTTAATGATTTGACCGCCAATTTGCCTTGAGGATATTCGAAGTGCACATTGGTGAGCTTGAGATCGGTTTTCTCCAATGGCACGAATATGCCACCCTTGCTAGGGAAGAATCGCAAAGGACCAATGTTTTCGATGTTTTGTGCGGAAAACGTGAACTGAGGTGTTTGAATCGACGCTTTGCCACTTATCTTCTGGTCGGGGATGCCTCGTCCAGATAACGTGGCATTGATGGGGTCAGCAATCGCAGGAATTGGCAAGGGTCCTATGAAGTCAACAAAATCGGCTAACAGCAAGTTTTTGACATTGACGGCAATAGTCTGCTCGTGCTTCATCCAATCGCCAGGGTTACCTTTGACTTCGCCATCGATTTTAATGTGTGTGTTTAACTTAGGATGCCTGACGTTAGTCGAAAGCGCAAAGGACCACCCTTTCCGAAAGAAAGGTCGATCCAGTTTTGTTTCGATTGAATCAAAGTCGAGTTTCGCTTTCGGCTTTCTAACATCGGCCACATGAAGCTTGCCACCGTGCACGCCAATGCGCGACAGATCCTGCAGGACCGGCATTTCCGCCAGATCTGAAAAATTCCATTCGGTGTCCGAGTTGCGTGTTGCCCAAATTTCAGGTGTGTTGATGTCGATCTTTGTGATCATCAGCTCTCGGCTTTGAATAAGCGGAATCAACCCAACGGAGATTTCGACGGGACCAGCAATCATGAAAGGTTTGTCATCCTTATCAGTTAGCGTGAGCCGATCGGCTTTTAGAATGATTCCGGACCAGCCGGCGCTCAAATTCACACTCCCGAGTTGCACCTTGCGATTAATCTGGTTCCCCATCACAAGTTCGAGTCTCGATTTCGACCATTCGCTTAGCAGTTTTTGCCCATACAAGATGAACGAGAGATAAATCGCGACCAGGATGAGTGCAAATACGCCAAGAATCCGCACCCATGACTCGCGGGGCGAACGGACTTGGCGTTCGCTTGATTGCTTCTGGAGGTTTAACAACTAAATCTCCTTGACTACCGTGCCCGTGGGCACGTAAGTGAGATGGTTGGTTCACGGGTCTTTCAAGTGGTCAGACTTTGTATATGTCTCTGACTACATCACTTGATAGATTGTTCCCTAGAAGGTTAACCAATGGACTATTCACAGTTTAAGTAACCACATTTGGTACCAAACTACATAGGGATACGCCCAACGGTGACAATATTACCATCTACGGTAAATTGGAGTGCCAATACCCGGAGTGTAATATTGGCTGTTTCGCGCATTCAGGCACATCTGGAGTATGGTCTGCTGCTCGTTAAGGCGCGAAGTGAGTTCTGCGACGTTGTCGCTGAATGGGACCAGTGCTTTGTCGACGGCGTCGGAGGTGGCGTTGAGTCGGGACTTTGTTTCTTGATCGCTTTCACCGTACTTTCGGAACGGTGAGCTACTTCCTGAAAGTTTTAAAGTTGCTTCATAGAGGAGCTGCTTAGCCGTTGCGAGTTGATTTTCTGCTTCGCTCACTCGGGAAGCAGCGGTTGGATAGTAGCCGGCGAGCGATGATAAGGTCCAACCGCCAATTTCAGCTTGAGTGGGACGTGGCGCGGCGGTTTTAACAAGCCTGGGAAGTTTCCTTTGCATTTCTTGCACGAGCCCCTCGGTTAGAACTGCGGGAGCCCCCGCCAGTGCACCCGTAACCGGCGTTGCTCGGCGGACGCTGGTCGTGTTTTGACTAAAATCCGAGGGTATGCTGATACCGCGCTGTTTCATAGTCGCTGAAGTCGAGCCCGTGGTCCCGCCCCCCGCAGCCAGCAAGTTGTGTGTCTGCAGTACCTGCTTTGAATACTTGCCATACTGACTATTGGGCGACATTTTGTAGACTTTCAGGTAATAAGGAAGAGCTTTGTCTACTTTATCTAGCCGGTAGAGACTGGGGTTCCCCCGTTTTGGTAGACAGGTGGCCTAGGCGCAGTCGCTCTGGGCCAC
>CAZISK010000114.1:7285-13088 GCA_964541355.1 uncultured Candidatus Obscuribacterales bacterium | reverse complement strand
CCGAGACTTGGAGACAGTCCTCGCACAGATTGCCAATCCAGAGGTGTCTCGCGAAAGGGCCAATGCCCTTGCCAATATTCTTAGTCTCTCAGCCGCGATGCCGGGCGATTTTCCAGCCGGTCTGCGCTCTCTAGCTCGACTGCCGAACACGCCAGAGTCGACGGCAGCTCTCAGGACTTATGAAACGCTGCTACGCCAGGTCAGCACCCAAATGGCCTCAGCAGGCGGAGACAGAGATAGAGACATGCTGGTGCGCTACTCATCTCAGATAATGAGGCAGCTGGAAAGGGGAGTACCGGGCCTCGAAGGAGATTGGGTTTTCGTACCAGCGGCGCCGCCACTTAGAAGCAACACGCAGATTTCCGATGCGGACCTGTTCGGAGTAGACGGCGTTTTTATCAATTTGAACAACGGCTCGGTTCGTCCCGTCGATTTCTCGAGCAACGCGGCCGAATCCGGCGTCTGCCGCTGGCACGTCGGTCCCCAACTGGAGCTCGAAACAGGTGGACCAGCATACGATCCGGCCGCCTTCCTGCGGCGTTTTCTGAATACCACTACAGACGGTGTCGCAAGACCGAGCACGTTTAATACCTTCGATGCCAATTTTATACAGAATGTCGGACTGCCTTCCTTCGCTCGCGAGCCGCTCACCGCTCAAACCGTCCATGCCCGACAGGAAAGACTAAATCAGTATATCGATCGCTTGCACACGGAGATAAGGCGTTTGCGCGACAGCGGCCAGCCTGTTCCACCGCAATACGAGTACTGGGCCCAAGCGCTGCAAGACACTCGTGGCGGATACAACGTACTGGCCCAGGGCTCGGAATTCTTGATGAATCAGGCGGCTCGCGGGACAGTAAACAACACGCGTTTAACAAGGGCAACTCACGATACTCGGACGGGACTGAGAATGGTCGAGTTCTCACTGGCCGAGTCAATTCCAACTTCTTACATACGAAGCAACCCTGATGGCACTGGACAACAAGCCGTAAGCGGCTCCGTCGAGGGCTACCGTGTATACTCCGACGGCAGAATAGAGGTCACCTCCACGCGAGATCACTCCGACACCCGACCAATGCCGGGAAGACCTGTCGGAACAGTACAGGATGTTCTACAAGGAGCATTGAGAGCCGAACAGGCTCGTAGCAACCCGTCAGCGACCGCGATACAACGGTTGCAAGCCGATATCCAGCTCATGCAAGCCAGTGGTGGCAGACTCGATTTCACCAATCAGCAACACCGCGATTTGATCGGTCGCCTGGTCGGCTATCGTTATCCGACCAGCGGCAGCGGTAATTCCGGCGGACCTGGCGGAAGTGGAGGCAACACCGGTGGTGGCAACCCGCGTCAGCACTCACCCGGTGAACGTATGATGCTGCCGAGCGGTGAACCGATAACCGGTCAGACCGCGTCCCCCGCTCCCAACAATCCTGAGCTGACGAGAATAAGACAACGCCTGGCCGAGATGGAAGCCCCAATAGAAGCGCTGCAAAGGCAAGTCAACCAACTCGAGCAAGAGCGTCTGCGCTTGGAAGAGATTGCCATGCGCCTGGGGACTCAAGAAGAAAGATGGTCCGGACCAGAATGGGATCGCTTCGAGGAGGCCGAAGCTCTCCATTTCCAAAGACGCCAGGAACTTACCGAATTAACTAGCCGCATCCGCAGAAGCGATGAATACGTCAGACTCACTCAGGCGCGAAGCTTTTCAGAGGGTTCGTTCCCGCCTGGAGAATACATGGTAAGGGTAGACGAAAATCGCAATGTCAGATTGATCGTAAACAGATCAGTGCCTGCTCAAGCGATAGATACCATAGTGGAGACTCTTTCTCAACATGGCATCAGTCCCTCCCTGATTGAGGTAGATAATCGCCTTCTCAGCGGCGGATACGCCCATCAGATAAGCCGTATGGTAGTCAGCGTGGGAGAAGGGACTACCAATCAGATTCGTTTCCTTTACAATCATGAAACGGGACATTTGCATTCGTCCTTGTTCTTCGATAGAAGCGCAAATCCAGCGATAATGACTGCCTATGAATCGGGTCTGAGAGCTGCGGCGCAGACTATTGCCAACATCGAGAGAGTTCCTTGCACCGAGCAATTCCGCGCCGGGCTGATTGAGCAGTTGATGTCACCAAACAACGAATACGTACCTCGAGGCACCCGTTACGCAGCCTGCTTCTCGGAAGTTTACGCGGAGCTGTTCGCACTACACCAAGAATATCTACGCATTCGGCAAAACGCACCCGGCGACAGACCGCCAACATATCAGGAACTTCTTCAACAACACGGCTCCGGACCAATTCGATCACAGGTCATGGCCCACTTCGGAGAACTGTTTGAGCAGCTTCGTCGCGATCAGTTTTCACGCATAGTCCAACCACCAAGGACAGGCGATCGAACTCAGCGCACACCGCCGGCTTCCCAAACAGGCGGAAATGAAACGCGGCGGAGCTACAATGATGAAGCGTTAGGGCGCCCTCGCAATCCGCTCTTGATGTCGATGGCGGATAATCCACACCATCTGGCAACCAGAGCCCAACCAGCCGCTGGTGAGACAATCACGATCGGCAGGCATGAACAGTTCGCCGATCAACTCGAACCATATCAATCCATCAGTCGTCGACACCTGCAGATCACCAATTCAGACGGACAGATCACAGTCAACGTTCTTGGCATCAACCGCGTCTTTGTCAGGGCCGCAGATGGAACAACGACACAAATTACCGGTCCGCACACTATAAGACCAGGTGAAGAGATTGTCTTGACGTCAGGGAATGGTCCAAGAATTGCTTTCAGAGACGGTCAGATTGATCTGTTGCCGCCGCGGACAATCGTTGCTCCAGTGCGTCGCCCAGACTTCCCGACAATCGGTGTACAGCCACTTCCTCGACCTGATCAGCCTCTAACAATAGGTAGACAATCCGGTTTCGCTCCGGAGCTCGCCAGCTACAACACGGTCAGCAGGGATCATGTACGCGTAAGTAGAGCCGCAAACGGCGATATCGTAGTTACCGATCTCGGCTCAGGCAACGGCACCTACATAAGTCGTCCAGACGGTACGGTGACACAGTTGACCGGCAGCCATACCCTGCAGCCGGGAGAACACATCATTCTTTCGCGCAACGGGCCTAGACTCATGCGCGCAGGTGACAATCTGGAGCTCCATCCTCCTCGACACGGTGGAAGACCAGGCAGCAATCTTGATTTCTCTAGATTTACAGAAGTGCGCGTGCCCGACAACCACACGCCATCGAACACGTCCCTAGCTCAATCAAACCAGTATCAGCAGCAACACGAACTTCAGGGTCCGATAGAGCCTGGTTTCCAAAACGCCGGGTACAATGTTCGATTTGATGCGAATGGAAATATGGTGCGCGTGGGCGGTGAGCCGGCCCGGGCGATCGGGCGACCAGCTACGGTATTCGATCCCGCACACGATCCAGTACTTCGCGCCGTTCTGGCAGAGGCCCGAACCCGCTTCGACCATCTAAGAAACGATCCAGCCCTCCTTATGGAGGCCCTGACGCGTTACAGCAACGAACTCCTTCATCCCCCCGGATGGAGCCAAAATGCTCTCACTGCCTGGTACGACGAGTTCAACGCCGCCCATGCAGGACAGAGAATCCCCCTTGGCGAATTCATCCGGCAAGGGACAGGTGTTTGCAGTCAACAGTCCCTTCTTCTTCATGCACTCGCCCAGCAGATGGGTCTCAACCCAATAATGGTCCGTGGGTGCAGTGGAGGCCATGCCTGGGTTGAGATGGATATCAACCGAACCCGTTACGTTTATGATCCACGCAATTTTGGACTAGGCACACCAGTTACACCTGAGATGCGCAGGTTCCTATATAGACCAGGAGTTGATTAATATGCAGTCGTCTAAAGCAATGCAAACTTTTGTTGGCGAAACGGTAGGCGATCTAAGGGTAGAGTCGCTTCTTTCCAACGGTCCATTTTCACAAGTGTACACAGCGAAAAACGGCGTCGGTGAAACGATCGCACTAAAGGTCGCTCAACCCACCAACAGCACAGATCAATCCGATCGCCCAACGCCTGACGAGAGTCAAGCGATAGAGGTGATTACCGGATCAGTGCTCAATGTCCTGCCTAATCCGCGGGTTTTGCTGCATTATCAAATGTCTCTTACCCAAAGCATTGGTCAAGAAGTGTTTCCAACCTTCCTCTCATCAATTGAAGAAACTGACAGAGAGCTGGTCGGCTATAGTATGGAGTTCATAGATGGTGTCACTCTCAGGGATTCGATCGCAAAGAGTGATGCAACGATCGATCATGTCATCACCGTTGCAGAAGCGCTTGATAGGCTACTTTCCTGCGCGCCATATCATGGCGATCTGAAGCCCGGGAATGTAATTCTTGCCGGCACGACAGCCCGGCTGCTCGACCCGGGGTTCTTCGGAGACATGGAGAGCGCCTTCGGAGACACTTTCCCAATGAAGATCACGACACCGTTGTACTATCCATTTTTGAAACCTGATGATTTCTTTGCCATCGGGTTAATCACCTGGGAAGTGCTTGTCGGTCGACACCCGCTCAAATTCACCGAATACCCCGATGCCGAAATATCTGATCGATTCGACATGGTGGTGCGAACGCAAGAATTCAGCGGACAATTCTTTCTTTCCCCAATCAGAAAATTGCCGTTGCCAGCGCATCTGATGCCGCAAATGGAGCCTCGAGTCCAGATGATTTTGCTTAAACTGCTGCGATTGGCTGCAACAGATCAAGAAAAGCTGGATGTTGACCCGGGATATCAGAGCATGCCTGAAATTGTCGACGCCCTGAAAGAGATCAGAACCCTGCTCTAGAAAGCGAACAACTTCGATGAACCGTTCTGGAAACCGAATGTGCCGGTGTCTTTCGAGGCCGAGCGCGGACTTAGTCCATCGGAGTGAATGGACGACGTCCGCGGGTAGAGCAGCTTCAAGACTTAAAATGGCTTCGCTGAACACTCTTAACGAATCGAGTCGCTCTACGATAACTCCTAGTAACTTCTCGAAATGCCAAATGCCCAATGAGGTCAAAGTTGATCTCTGTTAGGTTGTTGGATCCTATATGGTGCCCAGTATCGAACAGGTCAGCGCAATGGCTGGGCTGCCATTGCGCTGACTTTCTGCTTCAATTCGTAGGTTCGTTACTTGGTCTTTGGGAAGCCGATAGGGGCCTCGGGCCATGGTACCAAACTCCCTGTGCAAGAGAACAGTCATGAGGTGTTTTGCCACATCGACAGATACAGACAGTGTGGATGGAGGGAGTTGAACCCTCACGACCTTGCGGTCACCAGCTTCTGAGGCTGGCGCGTCTGCCAATTCCGCCACATCCACGTTTAACATATGCGAACACCGGGGGAAGGACTCCAACCTTCACGGTCCCTGGGGGACCCGGGGCCCTGATGCCCCTGTGTCTGACGTTTCACCACCCCGATGTTCGCGAGTGTCGAGAGAGGGAGTCGAACCCTCACAGCCTTGCGGCTACCAGCTCCTGAGGCTGGCGCGTCTGCCAATTCCGCCATCTCGACATACATAGGCAGTGTGGATGGAGGGAGTCGAACCCTCACGACCTTGCGGTCACCGGCTTCTGAGGCCGGCGCGTCTGCCAGTTCCGCCACATCCACGAACATTTATAGATGCCACCACCAACAGTGTCGACGGAGGGAGTCGAACCCTCACGACCTTGCGGTCACCAGCTCCTGAGGCTGGCGCGTCTGCCAGTTCCGCCACATCGACATACACAGACAGTGTGGATGGAGGGAGTTGAACCCTCACGACCTTGCGGTCACCAGCTT
>CAZISK010000114.1:0-7185 GCA_964541355.1 uncultured Candidatus Obscuribacterales bacterium | reverse complement strand
AGTCGAACCCTCACGACCTTGCGGTCACCAGCTCCTGAGGCTGGCGCGTCTGCCATTCCGCCACATCCACAAGTAACCCAGCCACCGCTCACGGTGACATCCCGGAGCTTACCCCCAACACAATGTGTTTGTTGAATCGTGCGATTTGCTTACATAAAGGTTCTGGCGAAGACTTCCTTTGCAGTGCTCAGGGGGTGATATAGGTGTACATCCACCCTAAAAACTTTTCGCCTTCGAATCAATCGACCAGCAGAAATTTTTTCGGCGCGTCACTATGGTCAGAACCACGAGGTATCTGACTACCCATGACGTTCTTAGCGATTCTCAAAATATTTTCTCGATGTCGGCGTATCGTAATTTCACGCTGATCTGACCGGCGAATTGACCTGGTGCGGTAGTGCCCATCGATATCATCTGCTGATTATGATCGGCGAAGACCCACAACTTGAGCTACTCGCTCGCATAGCTGCCACTATTGATTGCATCCTGATTCGCGACCTGGTGAAAATGGTGGCACTTATTACTTCGACCGCTGATTAAATACTTACATACTTAATCAAAAAGCGATAACCGCACTACATAACTCGCATGTTCTTATGCCGAAAAACCCTTCAAAGCTCAAGGTTTCGAATTCTGCTTACCATACGGTAATTGCATCAAAATCTCACCTCTATTGAAAGAGAACATCATCAGATAAGCGATCGCTGTCACAACTGGAGTGCGCCTCATAGGCAGCGAATTGAGTTGAGTTGTCTTGGTGTCGAAATGCATTACCTTGCCACGCAAGTGGATGCTGTTTCGCTAAGTTCAAATGATTGACAGCTTCACGAAAAGCCAACTCGAGGAAGCAGGTAGCGCACACCGGCTTCCTTTAAACACCATCTGGTTGTGTTTCTAAAATTGCCACAAAGTCTTCTCTCCAAAAAAATTTCACAACAATTCAGAAATATCCAAATATTTCTGGTTTTGCGGATAATCCGACAAACTGAGACACAATCTCAGTTGCGGGAAATGCATGTCTATTGAAAAACTTTCGTGAGATAGCATTGGATATTAGCTTTGGTGGGTCTAAAGCACGATTTGCAGGGGCAATCCTCAATATCAAATTCACCACTGTTACGCATTGCTAAGCGTTAGTTGGTAAACAAATATCATGCTTGTAATCAATTCCTTGCGCTGTGCCAGCCCTTCTTGGCATTTTAGACTTACCCTTTTCGCCAACTTACCAGGACATCAAGCATCACTTAGCACCACACAACAACGTTCTTCCGCTATCACGAGCGCACCGACAGTGGTGCCGATGCGACTCGTCGATTGCGAAGATGTTGTTCCGGACGAGAACTGATCATTCTCTTCCATCAGTGATGCCTGTCGCGGGAGCAAGAGGAGTGCAATGGTATCAAAACGACACAAGCGGACTTTGCACATCTGCCTGTGTAGCTTTGATCCAGCCTCTGCTCACCAGTAAATGGCGAGGGTAACGTCTAAACCGTTTCCCTGAACTTCGCATAGTGCGCCTCTTAGGTAAAGGCGTGCAAATTCTCGGGCGTAACCAGACCGGCATCGAACCGGCTTCTGGCGGCGCGAAACCCGGGCAGCGAATTAACAATGCTACGAACAACTCTTGAGGAGAGTCGTTCGCAAGGCGGCTTAAGGTACTATCTCTGCGGCGCAATTGAAAGGAAAAATGCGCCTGACTTTGAATGTTTGAATAACTCACAGAAGAACCAATATATGAGCCGTTCGAACTCATGACTCGGACAGTCGCGCTCAGGTCTCTTCCTCGAGTCCCTGTACCACGCCCAGGCGGCGGACAAGATCCGCTTGCTACCGCGCAAAATCGCTTTGCAGACTCATAGCCGCGGCGGCTATGGCCAACCAAAGACCGATCTAACAGGGATCAACATGAAACTGCTCAAACTGTTCGTCGACCTCTTCCGCCCCAAGAACAACAACACCGATGGGCGCGAGAAGAAGAAGCCGGTACGGTCCACACCCGGACTGCGGGTCGAAGCGCTGGAAGACCGCGCCGTCCCGACCGTCGGCTTTCTCAACGAGGCGGGCCAACTGGCTCCGCTCGTCGGCAACGTCAACGCCATCCAACTGGAGTGCGCGCAGGTCCGCGACTGCAGCCCCGCTCCGCACTGCAACACGCAGTTCAGCTGCGGCCAGCTCACCCAGAGCGCGCCAGGCCAGCCGATCACGTACGTGACCTCCGGCGGCTACACCATCAACATCAGCGGCTCCACGGTCACTTTCACCAACCCCTGCGGTCAGCTGGAGGTGAAGGAATGGGGTGACCCGCACGAAGTCGCCAACGGCGTGACCACCGACTGGACCCAGCCCTCCCGAACCCTTGTTCTGGGCGACGGTACCTTCATCAAGATGGATGCCCAGACCGCCCACTCCGATATCCGCACGACCGAGATCTCCGATTACGGTGCCAACCGCAAGATCAGCATCAACAACACCAACAACACGATCACCAGCCAGCAGAACATCCCCGCCTGGGATCACGGGCCGTGCCCGCCCAAGGTGGGCGGCGGCCAGAACACCCGTGACATCGACTGCGCCTTCGGCGGCTACAACCCGCCGCGCGGCTTCCCCGGCTGGGACTGCGCTCCCATTCCGGTCGGCCCAGGCGCGCCGTGGAGCAACCACAACAGCCCCAACAACGGCTGTGTCGTGCCTCCGCCGCGTCCGACGCCCAACGACTGCTTCTACCCGCCCGTCCGCCTGCCCGGCTGTGATGACGACTGCCGGGATCTGCGCGCCGAGCTCACCAGCGATCTGAACGCGCTGGACACGGTCTTCGCCGACCTGTACGACGCTCAGGGCGACCTGACCGACGCGCAGGGCGAGCTGGGCCGCGACCAGTTGGCGCTCCAGGACGCCCGTGGCGACGTGTTCGACCTCAACGGTCTGCTCAACGGCGCTCGCGTCCAACTCACCGACGCTCAGACCGCGCTCACCGATGCCCAGGACCAACTGGCCACCGACCGCAGCGATCTCGCTGGCGCTCAGACCGAGCTGACCAACGACCGCGGCGCGCTCGCCGACAAGCAGGACCTGCTCGCTACCCAACAGACCGAGCTGGCCGGCTGGCAGACCGAGCTGACCGTGGACCAGGACACCCTGCGTCGCGCTCGCACGGAGCTGGCTGGTGCGCAGCAAGCGCTGACCTCCGCCAACCAGCAGCTTCTCGGTGACGAGGATCTGCTGCGCCAGGCCCAGGACGAACTCGGCCGCGACCGAACCGACCTGACGGCTGCCAACGCCAAACTGACCTCCGACCGCAACCTGCTCGGAGTCAAGATCAACGACCTCCTACAGGACCAGGACGCTCTGCAAGACGCCCAGGGCAGCCTCGTGGCTCATCAGGGCGAACTGACCGACGCCCAGGGCGACCTCGCCCGAAACAGCGCGCTTCTGACGGACGCCCAGAACAAACTGGGGTCCGACACGCTGCTGCTCGACGGTGCTCGCGAAACGCTCAGCCGTGACCAGGGGCTTCTCAGCGCGGCTCAGGACGAACTCCACCGCGACCAGGATGGACTGAACGGCGCTCGTAACGAGCTCGCCAAGGACGAACACGACCTCACCGAGGCTCGAGCCGAGCTCGAGCGCGACAGGACGGCAATCGATGCCACCCGCGACGAACTCGGTCGCGACCGCGACGAACTGCAGAACGACCGTCAGCGCTTCCAGGACGACAAGGAAGAGCTCGGCCGCGACGTGCGTGCGCTGGACCGCCTCCTGCGCGACCCGTGCCCCAACCCGGTTGATCTGGCTCGCCTGCGCGACGAAATCTGCGTCGACCTGAACAACATCGTCCGGGACGTGCGCGAGATCGAGCAGGACAAGTGCGAGATCCGTGACGACCTGACCACCATCGATCGGCTCCACCGTGAGGTGATCGAGGACCGCAACAGCATCCAGCGGCTCGAGGGCGAAGTGCGCCAGGACCGCCATGAAGTGAAGAAGTTCGAGGACGAGGTGGCCGGCGACCTCTGCGAGGTCGATCGCCTGACCGGTATCGTCCGTGGTGACGAGTGCGAAGTCGATCGTCTCGAAGGCATCGTCGCCTGCGACCGCGTCGATGTCGACCGGCTCACCTGCGCAGTGTCCAACGACCAAGGCCGCATCGATCGTGCCAACCAGGACATCTGCAACGACCGCAACAACATCGACCGTCTGACCCGCGAGATCCGCGAAGATCAACTCTGCATCGACAACGTCCGTCGGGACATCTGCCAGGACGAAGCCAACGTCGACCGCCTGACCTGCGAGGTCGAAGGCGACATCCGTCTCGTTGACCGTCTCACCTGCCAGGTCGAAGGCGACCGTGCCAACGTCAACCACCTGACCGGCATCGTCGAGGGCAAGCAGCAGGTGGTCACCCGCTTCGAAGGCGAAGTGGCGACCGACCTGACCAACATCCACCGGCTCGAAGGCCAGATCGGCGAGACCCAGGTCTGCATCACGCGCCTGACTCAGGAAGTGTGCGAGGACGAGGCCAACGTCGACCGCCTAACCGGCAAGGTCTGCGCGAGCGAAGCCAACGTCACCCGCCTAACCGAGGTCGTCCGCACGAAGACCACCCGCGTCGAGGAGCTGACCAACTCCGTTCGGACCGCCGAACAGCGCGTGGCCTCCCTGGAGACCGAAGTCAACGGTGACAACACCGCGATCTCCGGCCTGCAGGACCGCATCTCTCACGACCGCGACCAGATCGTCTGCCTCAGCGCCGAAGTCGTTCTCGACCGGCACGAGCTGAACGTTCACGGTTGCTGCGTGTAAGTCGTAGCCCGTTGGTCAGCCGCCAGGACGGCGGCTGACTGAACCAGCGAAGGAAGAGAGATGGCTCTCCTTCCTTCGCTGATGGATCTCGTTATGCTACTCTTTATCGTATGTACGGCCATAGTAGTACACGTTCAGCGACGACGTTTCGATCCCGCGAAACCTCTGAAATGCAACTCACCAAAGTTCCTTCTATGACCGGGCGCGACGCATGGCGCTGCCTGGCGAGCCGTCGAAATGCCTGAGCGTGTCACCACAACTGGTGACACGCTCGGACGATTCGCGGGAGTCAAACTTTAAGACGGACCTATCATGCTCAGCCTTTCCAACCCTCAGGAGCTGTAGCGATCTCATTGAAGCTATGACGATTCTTCGTAGCAACTCATGCCTTGCCAACTTTGTGCGCCGTGTGCCGCGCTTCTCTACTATAAAAGCCTCGCACCTCTCGATTTACGATCACCCGACTTGAACAGCAGCAATCGCGTCGCTCGCGGTCAAAGGCGGCAGGCTCGCTCCACTGCTAACGATTGATGACACTCGTTGTTCACGAATTGCTACAGGCGCGAAGTCGCAGCCCTTACCATCAAGATAGTAGCCCAATCCATACGCAGTCTTTATCAATGACGCTCCCGTGCCGGTCTTGCGACGAAGGCTTTTCACACAGGTACGAATCGCTTCGACTGTCGGCTGAGAATCATCCGGCCAGACGTGTGTTGCCAGATCGTCTGCGGTAAAGACGCGATCGGAATTGCGCATCAGGAATACCAACAAATTGAACTCCATGGGTGAGAGATGAACTTCCAGCGCGCCACAGAACACCCTCAAGGTCGAGGTGTTGACAGACAAATTCTGCGCAGTCAAAAGGTCTCCCAAGTACCTGGTCGATCTTCTCAATAGGGCGCGGATCCTAGCTGCCACCTCGATTGCATCGAACGGTCGCGTCACGTATTCATCGGCACCGTGGTCGAACACCAATTCCTTGTATACAGGGGATGTCTTCTCAGACATGAACAAGATCGGCATGACAAGTCCGTTCTGGCGAATGTGAGCGAGGAGCTCAGAAGGCGACCAATCGACCGGTTTTCCCATGACGATGCAATCGTAGCGAAAAAATCGTAGTCGTTCGAGCGCCAAGACACCGGCAATTACGGCGTCAAGCACATACGTTTCCGGTGATAAACAACGGGCAATAGCATCACTCTCTGTGGCATCTATTATCAAAATTCTTGGTTTCATTAATCTCGGCAATTGAATGGAGGGGTCTATCACAAGACAGGGTAGAATCTCGGAGTGAGCAAGATATGAGCACCCTGTAAAATCTCGGAACGCAACAGGAGAAGCGATGGGAAAGATTCTGGTTGTCGAAGACGATGAAAACCTGAAGAACATGGTCACAGACCTGCTCGAGGCCGAGCACCATACCGTCGAGACCGTCGGCACCGGACACGATGCCGAGGATCAACTGAGATCATACAAATTCGATCTGATAATTCTCGACTGGAATCTGCCTGGCATCACAGGCGTCGAGCTCGTTCAGTCTTTCCGCTCTAGAGGCGGCAGCACCCCGGTGCTGATGCTCACAGCCAGGCGCACAATCGATGATAAGGAAGAGGGTCTGGAATCCGGCGCCGATGACTACATTACAAAACCATTTGAGCCGCGCGAGTTGATCGCCCGCGTCAAGTCGCTGCTCAGACGACCAGCCACTTTCAGCGGCAACGTCCTGCAAGTGGGCACGCTGCAGCTCGACCCGGTCAGATACACCGTCACTCGCAACGGTACACTCGTTAACTTGACTCAGTTGGAGTTTAAACTTTTGGAATTCCTTATGAGACATCCAGATACTGTCTTCGGCGTAGAGGCTCTGATAGACAGAGTTTGGGCATCCTCATCCAATGTGACCGCGGCTTCGATTCGTACTTGCGTCAAGACGCTCCGCAAGAAAATCGACATTCCCGATCGTCCGTCAGCGATTCAGAACATCCCCAACGTCGGATATCGCATCGACTCGGCTATTCTGGCTGAGACTGAGGCGTAACGCCATCCATCAGCGGAACCACGAACCAGAACTCAGCACCGACACCGCACTTGTTGGTTACGCCGATTGAGCCACCATGCAATTCGATGATTGTTTGCGCGATTGACAATCCAAGCCCACTGCCGAGCTTCGCATGCTCACTGGAAGACTGCTCGAAGCGCTGAAACACCTTCTTTTCCATGCCCTCGGCGATTCCACCGGCTTCGTCCTCCACGGCAACCTTGACGGAATTTGCCTGCCGTTTAACCCGCAGCCAAATACGTTTTCCAGGCGGTGAAAACTTGACCGCGTTGGAGAGAAAATTGACAATCACCTGTATGATCCTCTCAGGATCGGCGGACACTAAA
>CAZISK010000113.1:0-13099 GCA_964541355.1 uncultured Candidatus Obscuribacterales bacterium | reverse complement strand
GCCAGGTCAATTTGAGATTGCCTTGTGTCGAGAAAGGCTTTCATTAAGATACAAGCACCTGATCGGCTTCGATAATCAGGAGTCTTGACTCGACAGCTATCCAGCGGTTTGGTCAAGCCTGATGAACATCTTCGACATTCCAGGAGCTAATCAGACTAATCGCAAGTGTCTATATTTGTGGCCCTCTCTGTCAAATTTCGTTGGAATCGGTGAAAAGTAGGCACATTCTGAGTCGGCCAGCCTTGAAATTTAGCTGGTTTCGGCCGTACTCTTTAAGGTCTGGGCTAATTAGGCAAATTGGAGAGATAACCATGCTCAAAAAGACGCCCTTTCATTCGCGCACATCCGCTCTCATGCAGGCGGATCAATGGCGGCGCTGGGCTGGACACACGGTTGCTAGTGCTTATGAGATGACACATGATCGCGAGTATTTTGCTATGCGCAATGCTTGCGTGCTGATCGACGTTTCGCCCCTGTGCAAGTACGAAATCACAGGGCGAGATGCCATGCGCTTTCTCAATCGCCTCGTCACTCGCGACGTAAGCAAAGTTCCTATAGGCGGCATGCTCTACACGCCCTGGTGCAACTCCCACGGAAAGATTCTCGATGACGGTACTCTCGCGCATTTGAGTGAGAACCGCTATCGGCTTACCTCGGCGGAGCCTAACCAACGCTGGCTTGAAGACAATGCCGTAGGCCTGGATGTGCGAATCGAGGATGTCTCTAACGAAGTCGCGAGTTTGTCCTTGCAAGGTCCGCGCTCTCGCGATCTGCTAATGTCATTATGCGATGCGCCTTTAGGTGGTTTGGAATACTACCGATTCGTCGACACGACGATTGCCGGTACGCCAGTAATGATTTCTAGAACAGGCTATACCGGAGATCTTGGCTTCGAGCTCTGGCTTCAATCCTCCAATGCCGAGTTGATCTGGGATACGCTCGTTAAAGCCGGACGGTCCTTTGCACTCCAACCCGCAGGCATCTGGGCGCTCGATGTGGCCCGCATCGAAGCCGGTTTGATAATGCTGGATGTCGATTACACCCCCTGCAACAAAGCTGTCAATGAAGTTCAAACATCCACACCGCTCGAGTTGGGATTGCAATGGGCGATTAGTTGGAAGAAAGGCAACTTTGTCGGAAAAAAGGCGCTTCACGAGGAGAAGAAGCGCGGCTCCACATCCGTGCTCGTCGGTCTCGAAATCGACCATCTGGAGTACGAGAGGCAGCATCACGCCATCGGGTTGCCCGTTCCATACCCCTTTATCGCCTGGCGCGACGTCATTCCACTTTTTGCCGAAGGCGAGCAGGTCGGCTATGCAACAAGCGGCGTGTGGTCGCCGACTCTCAAGAAATACATCGCGCTCGGACATGTACAGCCCCGCTGCGCCACGCCGGGCAACACGGTGACAATCGACCTCAATGTTGATCGTTTTCGTCGACCGTTTAACGCAAAGGTTACCCAATTGCCCTTCTTCAGCCCAGCCAGGAAAAAGGACACATTATGAACGATCAAAAGTACGACGTAATTGTTATTGGCGGTGGTCACAACGGCTTAGTCAATGCAGCTTACCTGGCCAAGGCCGGTAAGCGAGTTCTTCTCCTGGAGCGACGCCCGGTTGTTGGCGGCGCAACTATCACGGAAGAGATCTATCCGGGTTTCAAATACCTGATCGCATCATATTTGATCAGTTTGTTGCGTCCGGACGTCATAAAAGAGCTCGATCTTCCACGGCATGGGCTCGAAATCATGCCTTTGGAAAGCACTTTCGTGCCATTGCCTGACGGTAATTACATCGCCGAATGGCCAGATCATGACGCTACGCGTATGGAGATCGCTCGCCACTCCAAGCGAGACGCGGAAGCATACGAAGAATACTCTCGCACCATGAAGCGTATCGCTCTAGCGATCCGTCCGTTGCTCAACATGATTCCTCCTGATCCCACTTCGCAAGCCCCGGAAGAACTCGCGAAGCTTCAACTGGTTCGAGGAGCGATCGACCGTTTGAGCGAAGAAGATTTCTATCTTTTGTCTCGACTAATGACGATGAGTGCCGCCGATTTTCTCGATGAATGGTTCGAATCACCGGCGCTTAAAGGCAGCAAAGCTACAAGCGGTATTATCGGAACATTCACGGGACCACGATCTCCTGGTTCCGGCTACATCTTATTGCATCACTACATCGGTGAAATCGACGGTGTATTCCGCGCCTGGGGTTTTGCAAGAGGCGGTACCGGAGCGCTGAGTCAGGCGATCGCCAGCGCTGCTCGCGAAGCCGGTGTCGAAATCAGAGTCAACAGCTCCGTCGACAAGATCTTGGTCAAGAATGGCAAGGCTCGCGGTGTGAAGCTCGAGTCTGGCGAAGAGTTCTCGGCCGACATCGTTGTCTCCAACGCCGAGGCCAAGAGAACCTTTTTGAGCATGGTCGATGCAGAGCACCTGCCCCCCGACTTCGTCAATGATGTTCGGAGATTTCGCACTGCCAGCCCTGCTTGCAAAGTCAATCTGGCGCTCGACGGGTTGCCGAAATTCACCTGCTTGCCACCCGGAAAGGAAGCGTTGCTCCGCGGTTCAATCGAAGTGGCTCCGAGTATCGACTATCTCGAACAAGCTTACGATGATGCCAAATACGGTGGTTGGTCCAGAAAACCTTTTATGGACGCCTTGATTCCGTCATTACTGGATCCAGGAATGGCGCCGCCCGGGAAGCACGTTATGTCAATCTTCGTCCAGTACGCTTCGTCCGAGCTGGAAGGCGGTTGGAACGAAGAGAAAAAAGCACAGTTCCTCGACATCGTCATCGACACTCTGGCGGAGTACGCACCCAATCTCAAGGACATCATATTGCATAAACATATAATGACGCCCTGGGATCTGGAGCGCACCTTCGCCCTGCCGTCGGGTCATATTTTCCACGGCGAGCTGGCACTTCAACAGATCTTCTTCTTACGTCCCTCACCACAGTGGTCGAATTACCGGACACCGGTTAAAGACCTGTATATGTGCGGTAGCAGCACCCATCCCGGCGGATGTATCACCGGAGCACCCGGACGCAATGCCGCCCTTGCAATCCTGGAGGATCGTCCATGACATACGACACCATTATCCTGGGTTCGTCGCCTAACGCGTTGACGACCGCTGCATATCTGGCCCGCTCAGGAGAGCGCGTCCTTGTGCTGGAGCCGTCAGGCACTGTTGGTGGCGCCAACGCGACCGCTCAATTCTTCGACGGTTTTCATGCCGATCTGGGTTTAATGAGCGGGCGGCTCAATGCCGATATCATCAAGGAGCTCAAGCTGGAAAGCTGTGGACTCGAGACGATTGAACGCGACACGATAACGAGCCTTCTTCCTGAGGGGAAGTCATTCTCGTTGTCTGGCAGTTTGGAGAAGTCGGCGGAGACCATCTCGTCGTTTTCAACCAAGGACGCCGATAGCTATAAGAAAATGTGGAGTCTTCTCGAACAAGCGAGCGACTTTCTCAAAGCGGCGCAGAGCATGACTCCTCCTCCTCACGGGCAGAAGAGCGTTCCTGACATGACTGCGTTGGTTGCAAAACTGCGGGGCTACGGCAAGCGGCAGATGACCGAAATCATGCGCTTATTGCTCATGCCGGTTCGTGACATGCTCGACGAATGGTTCGAGAATCCGGCGCTGAAAGGGTTGCTTGCCACGGCCGCGGTGCGAGGACTGTCACAAGGACCGTTCGCCGGCGGCACGACTTTCAACCTGTTGCATCACATCGCGATTGGAGATGGATACTTCCGCTCTACAGCAAAGGGTGGTACAGGCGCGATTTGCAAGGCGCTGGCTGAGGCTGCGACAACAAGTGGTGTAGAGATTCGCACCAAGGCCGGTATCGCTCGGATCGACATCAATAATGGTGTCGCATCTGGTGTGGAGCTCGCATCCAAAGAGAAGATCGTTGCCGGCCGGATCATCTCCGATCTGGACGTACGCTACACGTTCCGGCATCTTATCGATCCTACCGAGTTGCAACCGGAGTTCAATCGTGCCGTTCAGTGTCTCAAGTACAACAGCTCTGTCGTGCGCATCAATCTGGCTCTGAAAGAGCTTCCCAAGTTTGCCGCCGGAATCACGGAAAAGGCCCTTTCCGGCACTCTCGTGATAGCGCCCTCGGTGGCGTACATAGAAAAGGCTTTCGACTCTGCAAAACGGGGAACCGTTTCTACAGAGCCTTATCTCGAGTTCACCATTCCAACCATTAACGATTCCTCTCTTGCTCCATCTGGCAAGCATGTTATGTCAATCTGGTTGCAGTATGCGCCTTATAGCGCTCGTCCAGATGCTGAACAGGTTTTGAACATTGCCATCAAGAAGATTAGCGAGTTTGCTCCAGGACTGAAGGAGCTCATACTGAAATCACAGGTTCTTTGTCCGCAAGACTTTCAGGATCGATATCTTTTGACGGAAGGTCATCTGTATGGAGCGGACATGACGCTTTCGCAAGCGTTCTTCCTTCGCCCGATGCCAGGTTATGCTCAATACTCTACGCCGATCGAGCAGCTCTACCTTTGTGGACCAGCGACGCATCCCGGCGGTGGTATCAGTGGAGTGGCTGGGCTCAATCTGGCAAAAGTGCTCAATAAGACTGCTGTTGCAGTGTCTGTATAAGTCGGTGTAGCCCGCTTCCCAGGCTCGCCAATTGATCGGCACGCCCAGGCGTGCTGTAACCGGCTTATCAGCAAGCGGAAGGAAAACTATGCTCAAGCAAGGTGCTCTATCTCAAGTAAAGAATGAGGAATTCCCACGCGACAAGTCGCACATCGTTATTGCTATGCGCTTTTATCCGCGCTTCTTACGCAAAGAGTTACGGGACGAATTTATCTGTGAACTAGCTCCTGAAAAGCAATTGCTTCATGAGTTCAATGCCGCGCAGAAGAGTCTTCACGATCATAACTCCGCGTTTGCGCATGTTGATTACAATCGTCGATTTCAGCTAAGCGACAGGGCCATTGCGCATCTCGAGCGATTATCCAAGATGAGCGAAGATTGTGATGTTTATCTGGTTTGCATATGCCAGCAGGGCGATCGATGCCACCGCGAGATCCTCATGCTTCTAGCGAAAGAAATTTTTGGATGCAAGATCGGAAAGGTCTATCACGACTATCCGGAGTTCATGGAGAAGGTGGACGATATCAAAAAACTGGTTAAGAGTGCTGATTCTGTGAAGTCATGAGCGCTGGTATCGGTCCTTATCTGATCTGGATTTTCGGTGGCAACTTTCGATCGTAGAACTTGGCTTGCTCCAGATCTTGATCTGCCTGTACCGACTCGCCCAGCATCTTGTACATGGCTCAAAGAAGAAAAGCATTGATTACCGAGGAGAGCCGGAGGGGCAAGACCTTTCTGGGGTTCTGTTGGACAGATTTTTCATTCGATATTTCATCGATGAAGAGTTGTCGAAATGTCATTGCGCTGTTCTGTAAAGCTGAGGCGCTCTATCTTGGTTGGCAGAGCGCTGCTAGAGACATTGATCATGACTGCCAGTCCAAGTGCCAGACCCAAATACATAACTCCAAGAATGATCTTCTGTGACGGAGTGGTGTCTTTGACGGTGCTAAGCGAGTTCCCACGGAATGCGTGAAACATGCGGAAGAGACCGATTACTGCGAGCACCAACATGAATACAGACTGAAGAAGATACGCCGCGCCGAATGCCAGTAGTACTCCTGGCACCAGTGTCCACTTGCTGACGCCTTCAACGATGAAGCCTCCATCGAACGGCTTAGTCGGCATGAGCTGGAGCAAGTTGAGCATGAATCCGTAGAGTGCGCCTGCAATCAGGAATTGGTTGTTCGTTGCTTGACCTATGAAGAGGAAGAGAAGAGCGCCCAGCCCGCCGACAAACGGCCCCGCGTATGCGACGAGCGCGTGGGTCATTTTATCCTGTGGCAGTTCATTCATAGCCACATATGCGCCTAAGAATGGGATGAAAACTGGCGCACTCGGTTTCAATCCTTTAATCCACATAAAAATGAAATGTCCGAGTTCGTGTATGTACAAAAGTACGATTAGAGCCGCAGCAAACCTCCAGCCCCAAATACTACAGTAGAGCGCGAAGCTGAGCATGATGGTCCAGGTTTTTGATACCAACCAACCAAGCTTGGCGAGGGACAGCAGCTTGCCACCAATCAGGGCAACCGTTTTGCCCTTAAGAAAAATGGCTCCCAGCACTGCTAGAGATGCCAGTCTCTTGAAGGAGAATCCTTTGTTGGCGTTTGGGCTTGGGTCGTAATTCGCATTCTGCTGGTGTCTGGAGCGAGCGGTGTCGTCGCCCTTCGCGGTAGTACCATAATCGGTGCTATTTAATTCTCCGTCGGATTCATGGACACTGCTGCACCAAGGTCTCGACAAAATGTCTGTATCGTTGTAGTCGTTTTCATCGTTAGGGAGCGCTGTTCGATACTTCTTGTATTGATCTGCTGGACCTGGAAATAACTTAAAGCCGGCGAAATCGGAAACAAACGAAGCAATGCCATGCAACCAAGTCCCTGCCTTGTCTCTCTCCGAACTGGGGCAGGCGGGCAAGGCCTCGAGGATGTCATGTTTGGAAATCCTCAGAACCGTGAGCACTTGATTGACTCTTCGCCGATTCAGCATAAGCAATGCGGCAAGAACATGCTTGGTCCCTGCCGTTTGATTCCCTTCGAGAAATGCTAGCGACGTCGCTTTCAGGAATACGAACGATACATCCTCGGACGTAGGGAGCAGGTTGTTGGTATCAGTTCGCGTTTGTTTGGAATTCGCTTTCTTGGACGATTTGAGAAACTGCTCAGCCTTTTTGAAGTCAAACATGAAGGCAGACAAATCGCCGGGGTGAACTCCAACCAAGACGTCGAATGCTCGGTTGTAGTACATAGCTAGACTCATGAGCAGATGTTCGCATTCGATCCTTGGGGAACCTGCTTTCCTGGCTTGACCGCTCGCATAATATATTGAGCCTCCTGCGCCCAGCTCGCTGATCGCGCTCTTGCGTTGTAAATCGAACGCGAGGGGAATGAATCCCCAGCCTTCGCCTCTCGCGCTCTTCGAAGCGGCAATTTGTGCAACCAGAGCCATGGCGATGTCATCGTACGGGTTGCATTCACCCACAATCAGTCTTTCGCCATCTTGCTCATAGTTATTCCTTAACTCCGCGATCAGTTGTTCTTTATCAATCGATAAGGCACTCAATATGGTATCGATGACACTATTGTCTGCTTCAAGTAAGGCGAGCAGTAGATGTCGGGATTGCAATGATTTTTCACCGTGCACTTTAGAGTAGGATTTAGCGAAAATAATCACTGACGACAACTGCCCTGCCACCGGCAAACGATAATCTGTTGTCGCGACAGGCTTCTTGGAGTTTCGAACATTCTTGTCCGAGCTGACGCTTTTAAGACAGTTGCGTGCCATTTCGAAAATATTTAGCTCCTCGCCATTTTGACCGAGGCAGCAGTTTCTCAGTAGACGATTTGCGATGTTACCTACGTCGGTCCCATGCATAAAACCTATCAGAAGATGCTCGCATTCAACGATGCTCGAGCCGTGCCGGAGCGCTTCCAAAAAAGCATATGCGAAAATGTGTAAGCACGCGTTCGATACCGTATTATACAGAGTTGAAGTATCGTCGTCATTGATGTACCTTGGACAAGGAAGCCCGACTGTGTGCCTGGCAAGGAAGTAGGGGCTTTGAGTTGGATCTCGTCGCTCCAAGCTGTCTGCGAAGGTTTTGGTTGCAGCAACGTCACCCGGTCTGTGCATCTCATACAGGCAGTGCTTCAGCGTCACCATCTTTTCTTCATTGTCTGGGAGAGACTCCCAGGTGTCGATAACTTGTTGAATATGTTCTTTGGCTTTTGGCGCATTGCGATCCTGGTTATAAACCACTATAGCCTCTGCAATAATAGCCGCCTTGAGCGACTTGATTCCAAACTCTTCGATCGCCCAGCCATGCGCGGTATCCATGAGTTCATCGAGTTCGGCATAGTTGTTTGCAAAGTTGAGATGGACGGAGAGATCTATTACGATGTTTTGACTTCGGGAGCCTTGTCGTAACGCATTGCGAAAGCATCGAGTTGCCATGTCTGAGAACTGTCTTGCCTTGTCCTTATCAGTCTTCTGAAATAGTTTGTGCAACCACGTTGCACAAAATCCAATCTGGGAGTTGTCGTTACCCAGACGCCGGGCGACCAGTAGCGCTCGTTCGAAACACTCTAGTGCTCTTTTAGTTTCATCTCGTTCAAGATAGAGCGAACCCAGTCTCAGAAGGGGGCTGATGCAGCGAGGACTATCATCACTGTATGCGCTGCTGAATACCTGGAGCGTCTTATTGACGATCTCTTCGTTACTTTCGCCTTCCAGTTCAAGAGCACTGTTAAGCCAGCAATAACCAAGATCGGGATGATCTGGTCGAAGGATCGCGCTGCGAATCTCCATCGCACGCTTGTGATGCGATCGGCTGTACTCTTCTCCTTCTACGCGGACACTCGCTATCGCAATGTGCTCATGGGTATCTGCATAAATTCTGGTATCAGTTAGCTTCAATTTTTCCAGAATGCTTGCGGCCTGTTGGTTGTACGTTATGCATTCCATGTCGTACCCGAAATTAAGTGCGAAGGATCCGCGGTTTGATAACAGCTCTGCATGAAGCTGATTCGGTTCTTCCACCAGTTGTCGAATATTCGTCAGTGCCAAATCATGAGCCTGTTTGCTCTGGTCGAACCGAAAGAGCTCTTGATAGAGCAAACCCTGTTCACTCAAGATTTTGCAATGGTCTTCGCTTGGGATTGATCCGGTCTGTTCGCAGAGTCTTAACGCATTGTCGAACTGAGCTTCAGAATCTTCATATCTCCCGACAAAACGAAGCACCTTGGCATATTCGTAGTAGAGCTTGATTTGAAGCTGAAGGTCTTCACATTTTTCGAGCTGACCTTTCAGTTGTTGATCAAGCAACTTTGCGGTGTGCTGATAATGACCGGCCTCGCTAGCCGCTCTAACCTCTTCCAAGAAACGTGCTGCCTGTTCATCCATTCTCAATTCATACCACACCGTTGAGGCGGCCTAAGCAGTCGATCCGTTGGACCATCTTAACCCGATGATACCGATTGCAGTCATTGTTGACAAACGCTATCAACGGATTTCAGGCAAATTTCTGAATCGATTTTGGATCCACATCGGACAAGTTTTAGAAACGCAACCAGGGTAAAATGTCGATATGAAATTTATCGTGGACAACAATGTCGGCAGGTTGGCGGTCTGGTTGAGGGCGCTCGGCTATGACACCCTCTTCATCAATCCGATCGATGACGGTGTGCTCGTTAAGATCGCACTTGATGAGGAGCGTGTAGTTCTTACCAAGGATGTTGGTGTGATGGAGCGGCGACTGATTACCTCAGGTCAAGTCAAAGCGCTCTTCATTCACACGACCAGATGGACGGAGCAATTGAAGGAAGTTGTAGATGCGCTGGGATTGCAATCATCCGGAAAATTTACTCGTTGCCTCAACTGCAACACCACGTTGACTCTTTGTTCGGCCGAAAAGGCAGCACCGCATGTGCCACCAGATATACTGGCTGAGCAGAGTCAATTCTTTCATTGCAGCCAATGCGATCGCTACTTCTGGCAGGGCAGCCACTGGGAACGTATGCTTAGAGTGATCGATTCTGCGATAGAGGGGAAGCGAAAGGCGGATGCGTAAAGACCGTTGCAGCGTGTCGGACAATGTCGACATTTCACGCTCTGGGTTCCGGCGCAGCCGCAGGGGGATTAATCGCTTCCTTCATATTCGTCTTGATCGTCATCGTTCATTTCTTTAGTCGGGTTATTGATTATATTCTGGTTATCGACCATGTCCTGGTTGTTGACGATGATCCACTGTTTTACATTGCAAACTGGGGTGTCCTGACCCTCCGGATCAGCTACTGCATTCTTGTCCGGGACCCGTTGCGAATTCCACTTCGCTTCGTAGGTTGTTCGAGATCCAGAGGCCTCGTATGCTCTTGCATTACATCTTGGATGCCACATGATTTTTTGAAGTTTCATCGTCGTCGCCCTCCGTTTTTACTTGGTGAATCCTGGTCGCGTTTCTCGGTTAACGCTCTGAGGCAATTACATAACGGTTGGGCGTAAACAAAACATCAAGATGGTGAAATGTAATGTTTTGGCAGCAGCATAAAGGAAGTATACTTTTGTTGCTGGGTTCTACGCTCCAGGCATTGGATCCGGCTGGGAGTATGAGCATCTACTGCCTGCTCTCTGCGCCACAAACAGCACAGCTCACCTGATCTGAATTGCTTCTTCATCGAGGCGCCCAATATGGCATCCGGTACAACTCAAGAGCGGCTATTAGCCGCATTGACTGCATTAGTTATCAGCTTGTTTTCACAAGGTTGCACGCCTTCGGCGCAAACGGCGGCTCCTCCTGTCGTACCCTCCATGCCTGTGAAGCTCGAGGTAGTCGGCGAGAAGGTACTTGATGACAGTTCAGTGTTTGTGGCCACATTGAAATCGCGAAAGTCGGTCAACCTCAAGCCCCAAGCGGATGGGCGCCTTCTCGAAATCTTTGTGACAAGCGGTGATCGCGTCAAAGTCGGTCAGTCGCTGATGATTCTAGACAAGAGCAAGCAGGAGGCGCTGGTCAGCACTGCTGATGCTGCCATTGAGGCGGCCATAGCGGACGAGAAAAATGCAGCCGCTATGACCAAGTCACTCAAGGCGACAAGGCTGAGCAAAGTGGCAAATCTCGAGTTCGCCAATACACAGATCGAGCGATACAAGAGCTTGCATCTGCAAGGTGCAGTGTCTGCCGAAAGTGTTGATGAGAAGCGCAACAACATAGGTGTCGCCCAGGCCGAGCTAGAGGCTGTCGATGCCCAGATCAGTGCACAAGAGGCGAAGGTTGCGACCTGCGAGAAGCTCATCAAACAAGCTCGTTCTAACAAGCAGGAGGCGCTCGAGCAGCTCAAATACTTTACCGTTAAGGCGCCGTTCGAGGGCATGATTGGCGATGTTCCTGTCAAGATTGGCGACTATGTGACCAGCGACACCACTCTTACCACCGTCGATCAGTCCAGACCGCTGGAGATATATGTCAACGCACCCACCTCGTTTTCTCAAAAACTGAGAATCGGTCTTCCAGTCGATATCATCGATGAGAATGGAAAAACGATTGAGAGCGGCAAGATCTTCTTTATTTCCAGTCAGGTAGATGCAAATCAGCAAACTGTTTTACTCAAGGCGGAACTGCCGAATGTACGCGGAACACTCAGGTCTGGACAGACGGCACAGTGCCGGGTGATATGGGAGCGAATTAAAGCTGTTACGATTCCGGTTACATGTGTTAGTCGATTTAGTGGACAGGACTTTGTTTTCATCGCCACTACCGGCAGTGACGGCAAGCTTCATTCCTCGCAGCGATCAGTAACACTGGGACCGATTGAAGACAATCATTACAGAGTCATCTCCGGCGTCAAAGCCGGCGAGCAAATCGTAACCTCCGGAATACAAAATCTGTCTGATGGCGCGCCTATCAGCCCGTCCTCTTAGAGGTAGCGATGTTCGTTCAATTTTTCATAAGACGACCGATATTCGCTACTGTGTGTGCGCTCATTATTGTGCTCGCTGGAAGCGTCAGCATTCCGATTTTGCCGTTGTCGCAGTATCCGGAAGTTGCGCCGCCGCAAGTGAGCGTAACGTCGAACTACATAGGAGCCAACTCACAGGTAGTCGAGTCCGCAGTTACCACCATATTGGAGCAGCAGATCAACGGGATACCGCGTGGCAAATACATTACTTCGGCCAGCGGCAACGACGGAACCTCCTTGATTAACATCACCTTCGATCTCGATCGAGATGTCGACCTTGCGGCGGTCGATGTTCAGGGGCGCATCGCCCGAGCGGAGGGACGGCTGCCTGACGAGGTCAGAAGGACCGGTGTTTCGGTGGAAAAGGTCTCCACTGCCTTCCTCCTTGCAATCGGAATCACCGGTCCGAAAGAAAAGTATTCGACTCAATTCCTCAGCAATTATGCGGATGTTTACATCAAGGATGCCTTAAAACGCGTCAACGGTGTTGGTGATGTGATCATTTTTGGTGAGCGCAAATACTGCATGCGCATCTGGCTCGACCCACGAAGGATGTCGCAGAACAAGGTCTCTGTGCGGGACATCGCAGACGCGATTCGCGAACAAAATGTTCAGGTTGCCGCCGGGCAGATTGGCCAACCTCCGAATGAGTCGAAGCAGCTTTATCAGATGAGTGTCAGGGTGCTCGGCCGGCTCAAATCGGCTGATGAGTTCGAGAGGCTGATCATTCGCACCGGCACGGACGGCTCCATCATTCGATTGAGCGATGTCGGCAGAGCCGAATTGGGCGCAGAAGACTATCAAACAGTCGTTCGCTATAGAGGAGTGGAGACGATCGGTCTTGGCGTAATGCAAAGAACAGGTTCCAACGCCGTGGAGGTGGTTAAGCGTGTCCGGGAGGAAATGAGCCGGCTCGAGAAAAAGTTTCCCCCTGGTATCAAATGTGAATATGCATTTGATACCACCCTTGCCGTCAATGAATCGATCCGAGAGGTGCTCATCACTCTGGCACAGGCTATAGGTCTGGTCGTTCTCACAATCTTTGTCTTCCTGCAGAATTGGCGCAGTACCTTGATTCCAGTATTTACCATTCCGGTTTCGCTGATCGGAACATTCGCATGCATGAAGTTGCTCGGCTTCTCGATCAACACTTTGACTCTGTTCGGACTTGTTCTTGCCACCGGTTTGGTAGTTGATGACGCTATTGTTGTTATTGAAAACATCAGCAGAATCATGGCAGAGCGCGGAGTCTCTGCTTTTGAAGCGGCAAAGGAAGCGATGCATGAGGTTGCCAGCGCGGTTGTCGCCATCTCTCTGGTATTGGTAGCGGTATTTATTCCGGTGGCATTCATGCCGGGAACCACCGGGCAACTATATAAGCAATTTGCTCTGACGATTGCATGTTCTGTGTCGATCTCTGCATTCGCGGCGTTGACTCTGACGCCTGCGCTGTCTGCTTTGTGGCTTCGAGCCTCAGATCACGAGGGCTCCAGCAAGAATTGGTTATTCCGACC
>CAZISK010000112.1:0-13118 GCA_964541355.1 uncultured Candidatus Obscuribacterales bacterium | reverse complement strand
AAGATCACATCGAGACGGCTATGTGCTTATCGATCCTCGGCAGCGCTTACTTCTCCAATCGAAAAACGGCTGAGGCTGAGGCGACCTACCGCAAGGCCATTGATTTGATCGAGAAGCATCATCGATTCTTCACCTCATTCGTCGGAGCAGAGAATTATCGCAACCTGGGAATCATCCTGACACGACAGAAGAAGTACGAAGAAGCGGAAGAGATGTTCTTGAAGATTCTGGCTCATCACGAACGCAGCAACGGACAATTACAAGTGCAAATGGCGGAGACTCATCGCAATCTTGGTGAGCTGTTCGAAGCCCAACATAAACATCAGGAGGCCCTGCAGCAATACCAGCTTGCCCTCTCGATTGCGCAAAGCATTTTCGGCGACGAAAATTACGAAGTCTCAGAATACATCTGTCTCTTAGCCGACCTATACAGGAAAGACAGTCGCTTCACGGAAGCCGAAGAGCTGTACAAAAAAGCTCTCAAACTGAATGAAAGCACGCTCGGGCCGCAGCACCCAAAGACCTGCACTCTGCTTCAGAGATTCGGAGAGATGGCGATAGAGCGAAAACAATTCAAAGACGCTGAAGAGTATTTCATGGCAGCGCTGGTGCGATTGGAACAGACGCTCGGCACCATGCATCCGGAGGTGGGCTACACCTGCTTCTGCCTGGGAGCCGCCTTTCATTGGCAAGAAAAGCATCCAAGAGCCGAAGAGTTTTACAAACGCGCCTTAGTAATCAAGGAAAAACAGCTTGGACGCTCGCACTCAGACCTTGCCAATATCATGGCTCCCTTGATCGATATTCTCACCCACCAGGGTAAAGCAGCTGAAGCGGCCAGTCTTCAGCGGCGCAGCAATGAGATAAGCGGACAGAACAAAGTCAAGAAAACTCACTAGTCTATGGCTTCATAGGGCTGACGCCTCTGGGCCGCCGCCCAAGCTCAACCGATGCGATTGTCACTGGAGAGGGTTTCTTCGTGGGTGCGGGCTCGACGGGCCTGATAACATCTTCCGTCGTCGGTTGAGGATTGGATTCGGACGGTTGACCGCCGGTGTTGTCTCCACCGGCGCCCGGTCTGAGATTGGGGTTTGCAGGAAACACCCTACCTCCCTTTGCAGGACCAGCAGCGCGAGCCGCATCTGAAGCCGGTATGTTGTAAGCGATGTCGCTCAATGAGCGGCCGGCGGTAGACGGGATGCCATGTGCGATGTCGCTCAACGAACGATCGTCGACTAGATCGGACGCTCGAATCGGTCTATGTTTAGAGCCGCCATTCGAAGGCGAATTACGCAATCCGCCAGGGAAATCACGATTGGCTGGTCTTACGATACCGGGATCGTTGACCGGATAACCGACGTCCGATCGAATGATGCCTGGATCGTTGACCGGGTAACCGACGTCCGATCGAATGATGCCTGGATCATTTACCTCATAACCGCCGTCCGTTGTTTCGAAACCGGGATCGTTGATCGCACGATCGAACGGTTGCGATCCATTATGACCCAGACCACCGATCCAATGCCCGGGATCATTAACCATGCTGCCTCCGGACACCCAGTGTCCGGGGTCATGAACCCCATTGCCTCCAGACACCCAATGGCCTGGATCAATTACATCCCTGCCCCTGGCACCGTCGTGGCCACGAAAGAATCCGGGATCGTTAACAGGCTCACCCGAGTGGGCATGGAAGAAACCAGGATCATTTACCGGCTCACCAGAGTGCATACGGAAGAAGCCAGGATCGATGTCCGCTGCACCGGCGGACTGCATCTGGAATCCAGGATCCGAGTACAGCCCAGTCCACGAAAGCTTACTGCTATCAGCCGGGTTTGACGAGCCAAGCTCCTGCACGTTGTTTTTTTGCGCTGCACTACCGACAGTATCACTATCATCCATATCAATCTGAAGAGAGTTGAGGCAAGAACTCCCAGAAGAATTGCCCTTACGCATCTGGCTTACCAGATCGCTGTCTGTTTTCGCCGTCATATCGACACTGCTGAACACCGGACTGGCCGCGGATGCAAGAGGGGCAGCACTATCGTTGATTCCCTGATTCTCAGACTGATTAGTCATAACCTTTCACCGCTTTTCTTTGACTCGACCGGCATCATGAGAGCATGCTAGCGAAAAAATATTACACCGGTCAGACATTCTCTCTGGTTCACCGAATAAGCGTTTACAAAAGCTCTTCAAAAGAGCTCGCCGCGACGCCGCTCAGGAAGAACGACGCCGCGGTCTGAACTCCGGTCCCCCTAGACCTTCGGGCAAAACTTTTTGTTCAGGACATGCATTGAATGGTAGAGAACAAGTATTACAAGATTCAGACAATCACACTCTTGATGGAACGCTTGTCGATCCATAGAAGAGCTCGCCGCGGCATCGCCAAGGAGGAAAAACGACGTCGCGGCCTGAACTCCTGTCTTCTCGGTCAACTTGTTTCAATCGAACTAACCGTCACTGAGGGCATAGTAACGAACGAATATTACAAACTTCAGACAATGAGCTGGCACTACTCTTCCAGATTCAGTTTGTATCCGACTCCATAGATAGTCGAGATCAAGGATCGTTGTCCGTCTTTTTCGATCTTTTTGCGAAGCCGTTGAATGCAAGTACGCACTGACTCCTTCGTGGTGTCTGATTCAGAGATCCAAACGCGATCAAGGATCATTTCAAGAGAGAAAACCAGATTTGGATTTCTGAAGAAGAGCTCCAGAACGGCAAACTCTTTAGGGTGCAAATCAAGCTTCGCACCATCGCTCACAGCCGAATGAGAGGCGGTATCGAGCGTAATATGACCGAAGGTGATGGTAGAGGACGCCAACGATTTCGGACGGCGCAACAACGCTGACACTCTGGCAATCAACTCTGAAGAGTAGAACGGTTTGGTCAGATAATCATCAGCTCCAGCGGAGAAGCCTACTTCTTTGTTCTTAATGTGATCTTTGGCGGTCAGCATCAGAACCGGCAACTCACCACCAGTGCCGCGGTATCGCCTGAGCACGTCAATCCCTTCGATGTCAGGCAGCTGCCAATCCAGAATGACGAGATCGTAATGATAGAGACGCAGCCTGTCGACCGCTTCCCCACCCAGTTTAACCACTTCCGCCGAATGATGCTCTGATAGGAGACAGTCCTGAATCAGATCGGAAACACGCGAATCATCCTCGACTATCAGAATTTTCGCCATGGTAACAAAGCTCGATGGAACAGCCCGATTATATCAAGCGCGGACAGCTCAGTTAATCAAATAGAGATTACCGTCCTGACTTCCCACACAAATCCCGTTACTCGAGACGGCGGGGCTGCTGATGATAGGTCTTTGTGTTTTAAACTTCCACTTGACCGCTCCATTGCGCGAGTCGATGGCATACACATTGGTATCCGGACTGCCGAAATAGATCATCGATCCGGCTACAGCCGGCGTGGACGACAACAGGGGAACCGGAGAGATGATAGCGGTTTTCCACAAAAGCTTGCCGCTCTCTGAGCTGAGGCAGTACATCATTTTGTCATCGTTGCCGGCAAAGATTCGATCTTTTGATCCAGCCGGAGCGATCGAGAACGACTCTGGCGCGTTGAACTTCCAGCGCACCGCTCCTGTTGTCAGATCGATGGCATAAAAATACTTGTCCCAACTGCCGACATAGACGATGTTATTCATAATCATCGGTGATCCCATCACCTTGCCGCCGGTTTTGAACTTCCACATGGCAGAACCATCCTTGCTCGAGATGGCATGCACATAGCCTAGATGCGTCGCAGTCACGACTATGCCGGGAGCAAGAGCCGGACTACTTGTCATTCGACCGATTCCTTTTATGAACTCATCGGTCGCGCCGTTGGCACCAAGGGCCTCAGGGGCCGGCGGAGCATCGAGCCTCGGGTAAGTCCAGATTTTTTCGCCCGTGTTGAGATTGAGCGCATAGACGTGACCGTCCCAGCCCGCTACATAAGCGACATTATCAAGAATGGCTGGCGATGAAGAGACACGATCTCCCGTGGTCACCGACCATTTGATAACACCCGATTTGGGATCGACACCATAAATCTTGTTGTCGTCGCAGCCTACAACCAACATCTGGTCCGTGACAGCTGGTGAGGACTTTACCTTACCACCCAATTGGGCACGCCAGAGCATCCTTCCGTTGCGCTCGTCGATGGCGTAAAGATAAAAATCGTCACTGCCCACGAAGACTACACCTTTGTAGATCGCTGGAGATGAGTCGATTGGACCTTCCGCTGGAAACGTCCACTTCAACTTACCGGTGGGCACGAACTGCGGGCTTACCGAAACGTTGCCGGTGTGGCAAGGATTTTGCAAGAACATTCGCCAACTGCCCTGATAGTTGGAAATAATTGTCGCCGCACCTTGCAACAATTGATCTTTGCTCGCGTGAGCGTCTGTGTGCGGAACGTTATGGATGGCCTCGCCGGTCAAAGGTTGTTTGGAGCCGGATGACGCGGCTGGGGTCGAATCGGTCGAACCGGGCACGGGAGCTGCAGATTGCGCTTTCTTCTTGTCCGGAGCTTGCGCAGTCGAAGTCGAGCGCGGATCGGACTGAGGCTTTGTCGTCGACTTTGCATCCGGCGCTTTAGCTACCGGACGATCGTTGGACTGCGCCTGAACACCAGTCGACACAATCAGAACCGATATACCTATGGTTAATGCGATCGGAGCCGATTTGATCAAATACGCTTTCATTATCCAGCCCTTATATCCTTGCCTTTGAAAGGCACCCTATTCGTGCGGTTTGCGATTCTAACTTTCAACCGATCGGGGTCGATCGGTCTTTTGAGCAATACTGAATTATAGAGCCTACCTCATATTTATGTTTGATCGCACACTGATGATCAGATCGATGTTTCCGAGACAGATGCTTCGAAAGCAAGCTTTTAACGCATTCTCTAAAAAACACGAATTAATGATGCTGCAATATTCTTGAAAAATTGAGAGCGTGATCTGTTTTGCATGATCTATAAAAAAGCAGATGCTGTCTATGAAATCGCAAGACAGGTTAAAGTGCAACGGCTTCTGCGAAGTTATGGGTTCCAAAATTTGTGCCGGCTTGTAACTAATGCAATGTGGCTATTTAAGGCAACTTAAGAGGACTACCACAAATGCTGAATCTCTAAACATCTCATTCTCAGCGAGTTGTATATCCATTAGATTTGCGCAACATATCGCAAAAATAGTCGCGTTCACGATCTCCATTTTTGCCGCTTTTTATCGGCCTATGAAAGCCGGAATTCCAGGTAGCTTCAGCTCGTCGAGGTTTTCGCGTTTGCACACAACTTGCTTAGCATCATACTTTCAGAGTAAGCACAAAAAATTTTTTTTGGGAATTGCAGGTGGAATCTATTGTTTATTCAAAAGTGGGGTGATATTATCCCAGCTTGTGAGTTGGAATGAGTATTTCCATAGGAGGAAATCGCATGAACCGAGCTGAGCTCGTCGAGCAAGTCGCAAAGGCTACAGGGTCTCCGAAATCGGAAGTTACCCGTACACTTTCTGCTATGCTCCACACAATTACAGGCGCCCTGTCTAAAGGCGATAAAGTGACCCTCGTTGGCTTCGGTACATTCGAGCGTCGCATGCGTAAGGCTCGCACTGGTCGCAACCCAAGAACCCTCGCTCCGCTGAAAATCGCTGCAGCAAGAGTTCCTGCGTTCCGCGCTGGCAAAGAACTAAAAGACATCGTGAACGGCCGCTCCAAGCAGCCGATTCTCAAGCTTGCTAAAGCTAAAGCTGCTAAGCCTGCCGCTAAGGCCAAAGCTGCTAAGCCCGCTGCTAAAAAAGCCGCTAAGCCAGCTAAAAAAGCCAAAAAAGGCGGTAAGAAAAGATAATCGATGAAAGATCGCAGTTTGTTCAACCGGGCTGCGATCATTCTTTTGAACAATAATTTGTGGATTAGGTAAGGCAAGAAATCATTCCAACTCACATTAAGAGGGCTCTTCGGAGCCCTCTATCTTTTTGCGGATTCCAGCCAAGTGAAATCGAACCAACTGGCTGGTAAGCGATTAACAGGGATATCATTTGCGCCATCGCCTCTTATCCAGCTCGAATCGAAGAGATCACCCAAGTCTTCTACCCGAGCTTCGTGGCTCCCCATGCCGATCGACACGAGGGCACAATCGAATGCAATCGTCCGAAGAAATTCAATCGACTTTCACATTGTTTGAAAAAACTATCAGCAAATCAAATTGCCGAATGACAAAGGTTTCGGTTTTTTGTCAGAGGATGTTCTGTTTCACGACAGGCACAGCCGCTGGTTCGCCTCGGTACCGCATGCGGTGCGAGGCAAGTGCCCAGTCAGCTGATCCGGCGCTCACAATCACGCTTGACATCAAACCACTGTAAGCGGCGCTAAGCTAAATTTCTTTCACAGATCTGATCACAAGTAGTAAGCAGAGAATAATACTAACTCTGAAGTTCTTGAGCCTATCTATATTCCAGATATCGTACTCAATCTCAAGATAATCTGGTTCTCATAGAGTTCAGATGATAGGTGATTCAGAAAGAGTTGAGGCGCGTGGTTCCTAAAGTCATAACATGATGTTCCAAACGTTTCTTACTTGCTGTTTTCGCGATCAACCTCAATCCTAACCAAGCCAACCACTGTAACCAGACTGCTCACCTGTATCGCGTAGGTGAATCGGGTTTGTGTGCCATGGCATAAACGCGTCGCTCAGCGATAGCGTCTGACAACGGAGCATTAACATGGAAACTCCATTTGATGTGTCCAGCTTCGGCGATATCCTCGCCTGGCTGGGAAGCTTCTTTTCGCACCTCGAATACGCACTGATTGGCACCTACATGCCGAAAATCGTGTTTGCGGTGTTTCTCGGGGGACTTCTGGGCTGGGAGCGGCGTCTGCGAGGCAAACAGGCAGGCATCCGAACTCATATGGTCCTCTCCGCGGCAGCATGTCTGGTAGCAGTCTGCGGTGTGTATCTCTTTCATGAGACCAAGAACGGTGATCCAGCTCGGCTCGCGCACGGCGTTCTGGCCGGAGTCGGCTTCGTCGGCGCCGGCGTGATCTTCAAGCGCGGGGTCAACACTTCCGGGCTGACCACATCGGCAACGATTCTGTTCTCGGTTGGAGTCGGTATCGCCTGCGGACTTGGACTCGCTCTCGTGGCGGGCGCCACTGTTCTCTTGACGCTTATCTCTCTAGCCATAAGTTACAGGCTGTTCCCGTCCTTCGATTACGGGGGCAACCTGCTTCGGGTCGTGTGTCCCAAGTCGAAATTCACCGAAATTCGCAAACTGTTCGGGACCAAAGCTCACGTCGACCGGGTCAACAAATCCGGCGAATTGATCGAGGCGCATGTTCACACTGCGCTCTCGCATGAGGAGTTGGACAAGCTGATCGCCTCCATGATTCACAACGACGATGTCGTTGCGATTGAGGTGATCGATCGGGCTGTCGACTAAGCGACGTCTGTTTCCAGAAACAGCGGCGAACCGCTGTTCGTATGAGATTTCATGAGCGAGCATCGGATGGTGCTCACTCGCTTTCGGTCAAAAGGCTTATGCCGGACCGGAAAGGAGCGTCATGGCCGATTACGATATCGCGATGATCTGCAACGAGAAGGGCGGATCAGCCACCACTACCACCATCGACGAGATGCTCGCCCTCCTGCACAATGCGGGCTACCGGGTCCTGAAGCTCAGTACGACGCCTGAGCCTGGCTCGGCAACCCAACTGGCTAGACGGGTGGTGAGCGAGAACATCCCTCAGGCGATCGCCTACGGAGGTGATGGGACGGTCTGTCAGGTGGCGGAAGGTCTGATCGGGTCGAACACACACATGGCAGCCTACCACGGCGGTACAGGCAATCTGTTCGTCAACACCTTCTTCCCCCGACTGAAGCCAAGCCGATTCATCACCATGGTGCGACGCGGCATGCCTCAGCCGATCGACATGATCCGGCTGGAGTACACCGACATTCATGGCAAACCTCACAATCGGCTGTTCATGACGGCGCTCGGACTGGGACCGCTTTCCGACGCCACGCTGATCAGTCAAAACGTGAAACGCGTTTTTGGAAATCTCGCCTACGTGGCGAGCGTCGCGATTTCCTGCATCGGTTTCCAGCCGATAGGCTTCGACATCACCACGGGCAACGGCGACTGTAGCCGGGGCGTCAAATTCGACGCCGCCACTGTGGTGGTCGCCAACGTGCTCCCGCCTCACATGGCACACATCTCCAGAGGCTGCAACGCATCCGACGGAATGATGGACTGCGCCTATGCAAAGGCGAATAACGTGCTGCACCTGATACCGACTGTGTTCTGGGCGCGCTTCGGCAACCCGGAGTACTCGCAGTTCTATGGGCGTCTACGTGCAGAGAAACTGTTTATCAAGACCACCAAGCCGGTGGTCCCGAACATCGACGGCGACGCCAGCCCGGCCACAACCGAGTTGACGCTCACCGTCGTACCTGGTGCCGTCAAAATGATCTTGATCTAGACGGGACACCAATCACAGCTCTTCTTGCAGAATGAGCCGAGGAAGACGACAGATTACTTAGTCCGGTCGCAACTTTCTCTGGTTCCAAAATGATGAGTGCAGCTTCCAAATGAGGAGACTGTGAGTCCATGGACACTTTCGCAATCGTGGCCTACGTGGCCGCTTTCGCTCTTGTCGTCGTGCTCGGTATGCGCGCGCGATTTTGGTATCTCGAAGGTCAAAAGCTTCAGCAAGACGGGTATCTGCCCCCGCATCCAACCTGGTTCGGGCAGAGCTTGCTCCGCGTCGTTTCGAAGGTGCTGACCCGGCTCTACGTCGGACCGGTCAAGGTGCTCCACAACGAGAATACAGATTACCCTGGCCGGTTGCACATCCTACCCAACCACCAGTTCCCACTCGATTTCACGGTGGTGGGCAGGTCCCTGCCGTACGGTTTCCGTCATCTCGGCACAGCCAGCGAGATGAAGGGCAAGTTGCGCGGCACGCTGTCAGCGCTGGCCGGCTTCTTCGCAATCCACACGGACAAGGGCAAAGCCACCGAAAAGGGCGGCGGAGAAAAGGCCGTCAAGGCCATGGGTCTGGCGCTCGCTCGGCACAAACGCAGCCGTGTCCTTACCTTCCCGCAAGGTCAGCTCGTCAAGGACAACGTCTTGCGCGCCGAGGAGTTCCGTACCGGTTCCATTCGCGCCATGCATGTCGCCGTGGATGAGCACGGCGTCAAGCCGGAAGAGCTCGCCGTCCTGCCGATGGCGATCCACTACCTTCGCGACAGGCGCGCCGCGTCCTGGCTGCACCGTTTGTTCAACTGCCTTGGTTGGAAGTCGTTCCGAACGTTCAAGATGTTTGGCGAAGTCACCCAGAACTATGGCGCAATCGTCGCAATCGGCAAGCCGATTCCGATGACGGAGCTGCCCGCCGATCCGCGCGAAGCCATCGAGAAGGTGCGCGTCGAGATCGACAAGCTGCTCACCGAAGCCAAGGAATGGGCGGTCGCTAACAAACTGAGCTAATCAGCGAAGCCGGGTGCTGATACCAAAGCCGGTATCAGCACCTCGGCCCGACTGAGTTGAAACCATTTTATTGCTTGCTGCAGCCAACAGCCTGTGGTCGAACGATTCACAGGCTGTGTGATAACCGAGTCTCCTGCAAAGGTGAACTCAGGACTGAAGCGCAATGAGCATCGAACTGATTCTAGCGATCCTACTTCCGCTGATCACCACTACAATGGTAGGCTGGCGCTACGTCCTGCCTGCCATTGGGCGAGCTCGCAAGTATAGCCGCCAGGTCGCCACCTGCGGATACTTGTCACCGCCACCGACACCACGCGCCCTCCGCTGGGGGATGCGGCTCGCCAGGCTATTGGCATTCATTCAAGTCGGACGTATCAAGATCATCGGTCGCGAGAATCTCGCTAAGGCTGATGGTCCATTCCTCGTCACGCCCAACCACCCGCACTGGGCCGACGCAGTAACAATGCCGATCTTGATTAACGGTCCGGCCCGCTACATGGCGGCGCAAGAAGTTTTCACCTTCGCCGGTGGGCTCGGTGGACTGCTAGTCGCTCCATTGGGGGCGTTCTCAGCCGATCTTACTCACGGCAAGGGTGGACCGGCGCGGGAGGCCGCCATCGACGTTTTGACTTCCGGTCAACGACTGGTCATGTTCCCCGAAGGTTACGCCTATCTCGATGGACATCTGGGCGAGTTCAAAAAGGGTGCTGTCCGCATCGCCAGAGAGGCTTCTCGGAGACTCGGCAAGATGACGTACGTCATCCCGGTCAACCTTCGTTACGGCCGATATCCCGGTAGCTGGATCCGCAAGTTCCCGCCGCCTGTCCAATACCTGCTCGTGTTCTTGCTCTCCGCCTTGTATCGGCGCGGACTGACGATGGTGGTCGGCGAACCGATCCCAGTCGACAAGTTCTCGACGAACGATGTGGAAGCTACCGAACAGCTCAAGCAGGCGATCATCGCGCTTGATCCCGCCCTCCGCAAAGAGACGCAGGACTAATCGAGCCAACGACGTCGAGCCGAGGATGAAAGTTTTCGTTTTCACGAACGGCAACGCTCACGCGTTGCCGTTCCGGTTGCAATTTGCTGCTGACGGGCGCGCCTCTCGAGGCGAACAGCCCCGCTGAATAGAAAGAAACCGGTTCACATGACTGTATCAACACTTCCCAAACGGGCTGACGTTCCCGAGGAGTTGACCTGGGATCTGAAGCCAATCTACGCGTCCGAAACTGACTGGGAACGTGACTTCGCGCACGTTGCCGGGCAGATCCCCATTCTCGCAAGCTACAAGGGGCGGCTGCGTCGCTCGGGCAGAATCCTGCTCGAGTTCCTGACGCTGCGGGACGCGGTTTCACAGGTGCTCGACAAAGTCGGAACTTACGCGCACCTTCACGCCGACACCGATACGCGGAATAGCCACTACCAGGCGCTGAACGGGCGTGTGCGTGACCTGGGCAATAAGCTCGGCACTGCACTTGCCTGGGTCAGCCCTGAGCTTCTGGCTATCAAGCCTGAGCGCCTGGAAAGCTTCGTCAAGAAGCACAAGGGTCTCGAGGTTTATCGGCGCGATTTCGCCGAGCTCAATCGTGAGCGGGCGCACTACCGCTCCAGCGAGGTTGAGTCGGTGCTCTCCGAAGCAGGCCAGATCTTCGGCGGACCGGGTGCGATCTTCGGCATGATCAACAACGCCGATCTCAAGCTGCCCGAGGTCGATGATGAAGCGGGTCACCTCGCTCGCATCACCAACGGCAACTGGGGTCCGAAGTGGCTGGACAACCCCGATCGGGCCACGCGAAAGCGGGCTTACGAAGCGATGTTTGACACCTGGATGTCGTGGCGCAACACCATGGCGGCAGTCTATTCCAGTCAGGTGAAGATCGATGTTTTCGCAGCCCGGGTGCGCAACTACAAGAGTTGCCGCCAAAGGGCTCTCAGCGGGATCGAAGTGCCGGAGAGCGTCTACGACTCTCTGGTCGCAACGGTGCACACCAACCTGCCACACATCCACCGCTACCTGGAGCTGCGCAAGCGCATACTGGGCGTCGACCAGCTCGCCTGGTACGACATGTACGTACCGCTCGTCGGCGAGCTAGAGTACAAGATCACCTACCAGGAAGCGCAAAAGAAGGTGCTCGCAGCCGTCCACCTACTCGGGGCCGAGTACGTCGAGACACTCCGGGACGGCTTCAACTCGCGCTGGATCGATGTGGTCGAGAGCGAAGGCAAGCGCTCCGGCGCTTACAGCTCCGGCTCGTGGGGGACCGCACCCTACATGCTGCTCAACTGGCACGACTCCATGGACTCGATGTTCACCCTGGCGCACGAAGCCGGGCACTCGATGCACTCGTGGCATTCGATCAGGCGGCAGCCGTACACGACCAGCGGTTACACGCTCTTCGTAGCCGAGGTCGCTTCCACGCTCAATGAGGCGCTGCTCGCTCATCACCTGCTCGGCGAAACCGATGACAAGGAAATGAAGCGCTACATCCTCAACAAGCAGATGGAAAGCATCCGCTCCACGCTGGTGCGCCAGACGATGTTCGCCGAGTTCGAGATGATCGCTCACGCCACGGCCGAGGAAGGCAAGCCGCTGACCGCGGACGTGCTGTGCGGCATCCACAAGAAGCTCAATGAGAAGTACTACGGCGCGGTAGTCACGCTTGACGACCGCATCGGCATCGAGTGGGCTCGTATCCCGCACTTCTACCGCAGCTTCTACGTGTACCAATACTCCACCGGCATCAGCGCTGCCTTGACTCTGGCTCGTCAGATCATCAAGGAAGGCAAGCCGGCGGTGGAGCGGTACCTCAACTTCCTCTCCGGCGGAAGCTCGTTGTCGAGCATCGATCTGCTCAAGAATGCCGGTGTGGACCTCACCACGCCGCAGCCGATCCAGGCCGCGTTCGATGCGTTCGCGGACTACCTGGAGCAGTTCGAAAAGTTGAGCTGATTTGGGAAAACAATCCCTCGATTGTGTGAAGCAAAAGTTCGCTGTTTTTGTTGAGGTGAAAGTTCGACTGCTTTGGCGGTGCCGACCGGAATCGAGTTCGGCACCGCCTGCAATACCATGGCCAGCCATAGCTTCCATGGTCGCCAACGAGGGCGGGGCGTCGCTCTTGACGGCCCCACCCCTTGCCACAAGGAAAAGACGATGCGCGCAATAGCTGCGTTTTTCATGATCGGATGGGGGACACTGGCTGGTCTCTTCTTCTCCGGGATGGTCATTGCAACAGGCCATCCTGTGAAGCTGCTCGACCACGTTCTTTGGGGAGCTTACGCCCTACTCTTCTCGACGATGATTTGTGTCGGGGCCGGGCGCTTCCTGGATGATCCAAAGTTCGGAAGAACTCTGGGTATCATCTCCGCCATCACGATCTTATCGGTTTTCGCCCTCCGCGGTTTGGGCTATCTGCCCATAGCGCAGTGAAGTGAATTAGTCCGCTAGCGACTAGCTAGCAGGGGCGAGCACGTCGCTTGCTCCTTAACCATCCTCCGGATCGTGAGGTAATAATCCAATGAGTCAGAAAGAAACCGAAGGCCCGGCGAATAACCCGCCTACTGGGCGGTTCCCCGGCGCCACTCAGGCTCTGCTTCTGCTCCTGGCGATCAACATCTTCAACTACGTGGACCG
>CAZISK010000111.1:4351-13235 GCA_964541355.1 uncultured Candidatus Obscuribacterales bacterium | reverse complement strand
CGGCAGTTTGAATTATCTGTTGGAAAAACAGATTGATCTTGACTCTGTAAGTCAGGAGATTCAAAGATTGTCGTCTGGGGGTGATACCGTAATTGGTGTCGCACTCGGCGGTCGAATAAAGGGTCTCCTGTCTGCTGCTGATCCGCTTCGTGTCGAAGCTCTGGCTGTTGTAGCGCATTTGCGAAAAGAGGGGATGAAGACGATTATGCTGACGGGCGACAATCAGCGCACCGCACAGGCAGTCGCCAACCGTCTCGGTCTCGACGATTTTCGCGCTGAGCTGTTACCGCCGGGAAAGCTGGCGTTTATAAAAGAACAACAAGCCGCTGGAGCCCGCATAGCAATGGTGGGCGACGGAGTCAACGATGCGCCAGCGCTCAGTACTGCCGATGTCGGGATAGCGATGGGTACCGGCATCGACGTTGCTATCGAGAGCGCTTCGATCGTCCTGCTCAAAGGTGATCTGCTGGGTGTGGTGAAAGCCTTGAATCTCAGTTATGCGATGATGAACAACATCAGGCAAAATCTTTTCCTGGCATTCTTCTACAATGCCGCTGCTGTACCGGTCGCGGCAGGCATTTTATACCCTCTGTTCGGTTTTCTCCTCAATCCAATGATCGCAAGCGCCGCCATGGCGCTTAGCTCCGTGTCGGTGATTGGCAATGCGCTGAGGTTGCGAAATGCCGATTTGAATGGAAGAAAACGCAGCAAGTTGGTGGACGACGTTGTTCCGTCTGGTCGTTAGCCTCGATTGTCTCGATCGATTAAACTCCGCCGCGCAGCTCCATTGCCCTTGCGACACGGCTGAGCGCAATGATGTACGCAGCCTCGCGATAATTTATCTGGTACTCTTGAGCTTTTGAATGCACCTGATTGTAGGCTTGCACCATCGTACGTTCGAGCTCCTGACGCACTCTCGGCAGCTCCCAGTAATGGTTCTGCAGATTCTGCACCCACTCGAAGTAGGAGACGATGACGCCGCCGGCATTGGCCAGAATGTCCGGAATGACGGTGATTCCGCGCTCCATCAGGATTTTGTCTGCCTCTGATTGAGTGCAATCATTGGCGCCTTCGACGATCAACTTGGCTTTGATCTTGCCCGCATTCTTAGTTGTGATCGCATTTTCCAGGCCGGCTGGAATCAAAATATCACATTCCTGTTCGAGCAGCTCTTCATTGGTGAGCCACTCGACTCCTTCAAAGCCTTTCAAGTTGCCGTTTTTTACATAGTATGCTTGAGCAGCTACCAGATCAAAACCTTTCTTGTTGTAGATTCCACCTTTAGATGTGGAGACGCCCACCACGGTGGAGCCCAGCTCTTGCTCGGCGATGAAAGCGCCGAATGACGCTAGATTGCCGAATCCCTGGAAGACAATCTTGGCTTTCGACATATCAATCTTATGTTCGCGTGCCGCTTCGCGTGCCATCAGCACTGCACCACGACCGGTGGCTTCATCACGCCCCAGCGAACCGCCCAACTCAATCGGTTTTCCAGTAACAACACCGGGCTGCTGACCATACTTCTGGCAGTATTCATCGACAATCCATGCCATGATCTGAGCGTTGGTGTTAACATCGGGCGCCGGGATGTCTTTATCCGGACCGATCAAAGGACCAAGCAAATTAGTGAAGTTGCGTGTCAGGCGCTCGACTTCGCGAGCGCTCATCTGGCGCGGATCGACTGCAATGCCGCCCTTCCCTCCGCCGAATGGAATGTTGACCACGGCGGTTTTCATCGACATCAGGCAGGCGAGCGTCTTGACCTCTTCAAGATCGACGGCCGGGTGATAGCGCAACCCGCCTTTAAAGGGACCTCGCGCATCATTGTGCTGAACACGAAATCCCGGAAAGGTGACATAGGAACCATCATCTCTTCTGAGCGGCACCTCTACCAGTATCTGCCGTTTGGGACGCATTATCGCCTCCAGAATCTGGAAATCCATACCGGTGGTATGAGATTGCATCCGTTTCACTGCCGCCTCCATATAGGCGACCACAGAAGTCTTCTCGACGCCTTTTCCGTTCATCGTCGTGGTGCTCATTGTCTGATTCTCCTGAGTTTCCCATCTCACCTTCAAACTAAGACAGGACTTCCACATTATAGCTGATTCACAAAAGCTCGAATCGCTTATCAGCAGTTATATCCGGAGTGGGTGACTGATAGAGAACGGATGGTTGGTTGTCTTGAGGAGCGGCATTTGCGATCTCGACTTTCAAAAGTGCGATGGTTGCGGACAGGATCATAGCTTTCGCTGTGAGATCAAAAGGTTTTCAGGACCCGCCTTTCGAGCTGCTCAGCTCGTTTAGAGGGCTGAGCGTCATATGAGCTGTGATTAAACTGCGCCATATTGGTTGGTATGTGTCGAGCATGTTAATCCGCAACAGAAGCTAATCTCGAGAAAGCAGGGTGTTTGGGACAATATCGCGAATGTAAGCAAAGCTAGTCCTGGAGAGCATTAGAATGCGCTTATTGTTTTTAAGTTACTGGGCGCTTAGTAGCAAAACGGTCCCGTAGTGCTGAGTACGGGCTTTGGTGACGGTCAGAACACATCGCTCAACAATTACTCTTTTCAACCCTATTCAACAGATAGGTTCATAGGGTAAACATCCACGAGCAGTTACGGCAGCGACCAACGACACACAGTAACCCTTAATAACCAGTCATCGAAATTTCCGTTCTGTGTGTCAGTGGCCATCTGCCGACTGAGCGTTGTTCCTGGAGCCCGAGTCAGGCTCTGCGGAGACAGGCGTAGAGCGCCTGTTCGATTCTAGTTCATCCATCATGGGAGGTCCGGAGTGTAAATTCCAGGCTCCTATACAAGGAGACGAACATGTCTGCTGCGACAACGTTGCCTACGCCTGGCACGCAAGTCGTCGTCCAGTGGGACGACAACCCGAAAGGCGGTGTTAAGTCCAATCGAATCGGGAACACTCGAACGCGAAAGGTGGTTTTGCTCGGCACTGTGCCGAGCGGTATGAAGCCCAGGGCTGGACAGACCTGGCTCTGCGAAGTCGAGAAGGTCACCAACCAGCGCTCCGAGAATCGTGGCGCGATCGTGGTGAAGCCTATCACTCTGCAGATCGACCTCACGTTTGCTGACGTATGGGTGGACCCGATCAAGGCGAAGGTCATGGCTGCTGTCTTGCAAGATAGGCGGACCAACCTTTTCCTGCAAGGTCCGCAAGGTGTCGGGAAGTCCACGATCGCGCGAAGCGTCATGAACAAGCTGGGCTGGCGCTTCGTGAAGATCGAAGGAAGTCAGATCAAGAAGCACGCGTTCATGTACGGACGTTACGCACCGAAACCTACTGCTCAGGGGACGTTCGGCGTCGAGTGGGAGGATTCGGCTCTTCTGGCGGCCGTTCGTGAAGCCCAGCGCCATCCGGAGATCGACTATGGCGTGATGGTTGACGAGTACACGCGTATCGACGAAGACGCGCGTGATGCTTTCCTCGGCGTGATCGAAGGTGAGGAGCGTGCCATCGTCACGACCCGACCCGAGACCATTCCCATCCCGCCCAACATTCACTGGATGGCCGCCGGCAACGTCGGCGGCGAGTTCACGGTCAAGCAGCAGGATGCTGCAAACATGGACCGTTTCGTGGTCGTCGAGATCACGCACATGCCTCTGGCGGAGGAGGTGAAGCACTGCCTCCGAAAGTATCCGACCTGCCCCAAGGGCAAGCTGGAGCAGGGGTTGGGGATCATCGACAAGCTCCGCAGGTGCATTCAGAACAACCTGCGGCTGGCGAACACGGTCTCCACACGGCAGGCGGAGAACATGACCATGCTGCTGGCTGCTGGGCTCGACCTCGACATCGCGCTCAACACGTCGGTGGCCAATCAGTTTTCTGGCCGAATCAGCAATAACTCTTCCGAGCGGGGCCGGGTAGCCGACAAGATCGCGCTAGCCATCAAAGGCACCGACATCGAGAACAACTAACCTCTCACAGGAGAAACACATGGACGATCCGAAAGTCGGATTCAATGTTGTTGATGAGACGAAGGCGCTGGCGGACCCGCTCACGAAGTTCGCCGGCAAGTCCGTCGCGATCGAACTGCGCGTCGGCAAGGAGACCCACAACCTGGGCTCCGACGCGCGCAATGCTGTCAAAGTGGTCATCAACGCCGGGACCCTCGACCGGGTGCGGCAGGAGGACCACAAGAAGGTGATCCTGCGCGGTCTGGCATTCCACCAGGCGCTCGACGGTCTGTACCCGGCCGAGGAGCAGAAGCGGGCCGCCATCAAGGATGGTTTCGGCGCGGTGTTCGCCGTCGTCAACGACGAGCAGAACGAACGCAAGGCGATGGGGCGGGATCCAACGCTCGGTGCGGCCTTCCAGACGGTCTGCGCCTACGTCTTCAGCTCGAAGAACCGCCGCCGCGGCGACGTCGTCGCTGTCGGTGCTGCGATCACCAAGAGCGACAAGGACGCCGAGACGTACACCCAGCGTCTCAACGAGTTCGCCTTCCACTTCCGGCGACACCTGCCCGCCGACGATAAGACCGACGCCACCGTGAAGGAGGCCCTCGGCCTGATCCCGGAGGGTCTGAAGGATCTCTCCAAGGCGGAGCTGTTGACGCTTTCGCACCAGATCCACGACCGGTTGGTGCGCGGTGTCACCCTGGTCAAGCCGGTCTTCTTCGACCCGATCGGCCGGGTGCCGGACAAAGAGCCGACCGCCAAGGACGACGGCGAGGTCACGCCGGAGGATCTGTTCGATCCGGACGAGGCGGAGCTGGCCACGCTCACGCCCACCAGCAAGCGCTGGTGGCAGCTCGTGCTGAAGTCGAAGTGGTCGTACGTAGCGCTCGGCACGTTCACCGTGGCGTGGATGCTGGTTGGCCTCTCCTTCGGCCTCGGTGTCTGGCGGCTGCTCGCCTACCTGGGCATCGGGATCACGGGAATTGTCGGAATCTTGTGGCTGATCCTGTCCGCGTTCAGCTTCGATATTCGCGACAACGAGCCGGAGGACAAGCCCAGCACGCCGCGCGAGAAGGGCAATTTCTGGAGCAACCTCTGGAAGCGGTGCTGCAACTTCTTCCCGTTCGAGATCAAGTTCAGGGGCTTCGGCGAATGGGGGGCCGGCATCGCGCGCTGCTGGAAGAGCTTCTGGCGCGGAGTCTGGGGGTTGCTGTGCTGGGTCTGGGGCGGCATCGCGTCGGGCTGGTGCACCATACTCGAGGAGTTGGAAAAGTGCTGGCGCACACCGCTGGCTCGCCACCTGCGCAACAGCGTGGCCAACTTCTTCTCGGGGGGACGCAACTGGATCGTCCGCACCGCCTTCATCATCTGGCGCAGCCCGACCATCCGCATCGCGATCGTGGCACTGCCTGTCGCCATCATGTTCCTGCTCGCCATGGCAGTGATCATGGGTGGGGCGGAGCTGGTGCTGTGGAAGCTCATCCTGGTCATCGTGGGATGGTTGACGATGGTGGCGCTCGCCTACGTCTTCCGCAAGAAGCTGATCAACTTCCTCGTCGCCGATCTTCACAACGACGAGAAGGTCGAGCACGACGTCGAGTGCGTCCTGCCCAAGGACACGAAGACGAAGACGTTCAGCCCGATCAAGTCTGTCCGCCCGGTCGATGCCGATCCGAAGTTCCTGGAGAAGCACCGCAAGGAGATCGATGTGGCGGCAGCGCGGCTCGAGGCATCGCTCCAGCGGGTCGGGTTCGGGACCAAGGAGAACGATTACCAGTTCGTCGGTGTCGATCTCATCGAAGACCTGGAGCTGGCTCTTCTCGGTGAAACCGCGCTTTGCGTGGACGAGGAGACGGAAAATCGTCGCTCGATCAACGCGCAGCTTCTGGTCGACTGCTCACAGTCGGTCTACGACGCCACGGCCAAGCTCAAGCGAGGCGAGAAGCACGTCCGCGCCAAGAAGTTCGCGCTCGTGGTCGAGCGAGCCTTCTTCGGCAAGCGCGCTGCCTCGTCGCGGAGCTGGGGCTTCACCGACACCGTGATCTACGATTGCGGTGCCAACGGTCAAGCGCGTGCTTCGGGGCTCAAGATCAGTGGCGGCAACAACGACGCCGCCGCGCTTCAGCACGCCAGCGCGGTTGCCGGCGGCTCCAACGCCACCGTCAAAGTGCTGGTGCTGATCTCCGACGACCAGCCCGCTGACTGCTCCTGGGGTGCGCTCAACGACCTGGGTCTCAAGCTGATGGGGCAGGGCTTCATCGTCGTGCAGGTGCTGGTGGATAAGACCGACAAGCCGGCTCTGCCGTGGCATGTGATCGACCTTCACGACCACACGCTCGAAGAAGCGGCCGTAGCGTTCGGTCACAAGCTCGAGGCCTTCCTGGCGGCGCCCCGCGCGTCGTGATCGTCCGCGTGCTATGGAGCACGTCGGAACCTGAAGTCAAACTCTGCCTGATAACCGCCGGACACAAGGAACCGCCTACACAGCGCTTTCTTGTGCCCGGCGGGGCAGGAGGCAAAGTCGCTTGAGACCTAGCCTCCCGGGGTGAAGGCGGTGAACAACCGCCGGCACCCATTTCCTCGTCGTTCGGCATGCCGCACGTTCTGAGGTCGTTATTCTTGTCATAAACAGATGTGCTCTGGACGGCTGGTTGCGCCGGTCGTCCAGAGTTCATCCACAACTCTCAGGAGACAACTTATGGCTGGACTGATTCTGACCGCAGTGATGTTCGGCATTACTGTCGGTGTACTGTCCTTCCTCACCAGGCGCTGGCGCGAAGAGGAGCTTGAGCGCCGCAGGCGCAGAGCGCTTCTCGCTTCGGGTGCCAGACGCGACGACGACGAGGAAGATGAGGACGGCAACCCGCCTAAGCCGAAGGCGGAAGCGGAGAAGCCTGAGCAGGTCATCCTCGCATACACTGAGGAAGAAAGCGTGGAAGTGGTGGCTACTCTCGAACGATTGATTCGGGAGATGATCACTGCCTTGCAAACCTACCAGAATAGCTACAATGCGGTTGCGACGGCTGTTTCTTTGTGTGACTCCGCCGTCTACGAAAACAACAAGATCGAAGACTTCCCGGAGTTTGCCGTTCTCCTGGATACGCTTGTCGCCAAACGTTTGGAGCATGAGCGCAACGTTTTGGCTCGACAACATGAAGTTGTCCAGAAGGTCGGCGAGATTCTCTCACCCAAAGATGCTCAGGCCGCCATTGCGGCGCTCCAGAAAGAGCTCAAGCGGGTGACGCCCTTCAAGGTCTCTCAGCTGCCTGCCCGGTTAGCTGCTGTGCGTATGGTGGCTAAGGATGCTGCCGTAGCCGGTGAGAACCTGCTCAAGACCTATATGGGCGATGAGCAAAAGGTCCGGAAGAGGGTGGCAACGGCAAGGAGCAAACCGTTAAAGGTGTCGGCGGTAGCCGATTCGGACAAATCCGAAGCGTTGTACAAGCGGCTGAATGGTGCCTACGTGGAGTTCCGCAAGAAGCTGAAGACCTTGACGGATGCCGCCTGCCAGTGCTGTTCAGTCGAGCACGAAGTCACTAGAGCCGCATGCGACACGACCACGCTCAAGACCTATCCGAGTGTAGCTACGATTGAGGAGCTCGCTCGCGTCCTGACTACGGCCGAAAACCGCATCCAGGCGCACCGCAATGCTCAGGCGCGTGCTCAAGCCGCTATTAAGGAGACTCCCGGCTTGCTTGCGCCATTTGATGCTGCTCTTGCTGCATGGAAGGCGATCGTCCAAGAGGTGGACAAGATTGAAGCACCGCAGCCACAGAAGATTGTTGTGGTGCGCAAGCTGTTCGCCGATTGGAGCAAAACGATCGACGAGAAGTCGACCGAAGCGAGAAGCTCTGTCGTCAAGTACGCCAACAAAGCAGCAACCAACGTCGTCGCTGAAGGAACGCTGACGGCACCAGACACCGAGCCGGTCAAGGCGATCATGCTGGCGTGCCTGACCATCATTTTCCGCTTCACCGAAGTCTACAGAACCTGCTACGGCCACGCCTACAGTCACAAGCGCGTTCTGGGGGAAAGGGGCTTCAGGTGCCCTGAGAAGCCAAACGATGTCGACATCGGCGTTCTGACGAAGGCGCTCGAAGACTGGGCCGTTAGGATGGCAGCCAGTTCTCACGACTACTTTGGCAGTTACCAGGTCGCTCATGCGATGAGCGCAGACCTGAAAGCCGCGTTCGTCCGACTACAGACTGCAATGCAGCCGTTGCTCGGGGACATGGAGAGCTATGAGCCGAAGAGCTACAGCCAAGCTGCCGCCCTCAAGCTCATGTTCCACTGGATCAGGAGCAAGCAGGATGAAGAGATTGCCGAACTCGGTAAGCTCGAGCATACTTCTTCCCTGCGTGCTCGTCCTGAGGTCAAAACCAGGGACGCCGATCAAGGGCAGGTGGCTTTGCTCAAATCATCGATGCGCTCCATGGCTTTCGCTCTGGCTCAAGGGCACAGCGCTATGACGAAGTACGCCGGGATTATTGCACGAAGTGCGCCTTGCGAACCGGCTATGCCTGGGTACATCCCTCAGGACGGAGCTCCGGTTGATTTCGATGACGTGATTGCTCAGATCGAAGCGCACCACGCCAAGTGCGCAGAGGTCAGGGAGCAACAGCGTGCTCACAAGGAGGAGGAGCAGGCAGCCCTAGAGGCGGCCAACACGCGCTACGCCAAGACAACCGAACGCCGCGTCGCCCTCAATTCATTGGCGTCGGCAACGCGGACTGCGCTGTCCGACGAAACCAGCGATGAGCTATACCTCACCTGCCTCATGGCGGAGAAGCTCGCTACGCTGTTCGCATGACGCCTGCGTGTCGAGCAGAATGTTCGACCTGGCGCGGTGCGGGCTCGCTGCCCGCACCGTGTCTTTTGTCTCGAGACGTCGTTTGGAGTTAGACTGAATTAGCAGCAGATCCACGCCGGTAAGCACTCAATTGCTGGCGCTGCTAACC
>CAZISK010000111.1:0-4251 GCA_964541355.1 uncultured Candidatus Obscuribacterales bacterium | reverse complement strand
GTTAACCAGAGACCGATTGGCTGCGGTGATAATTCCGCGGAGCTGATTCGCAGCGACAGAGATGTCGCAGCGTAAGCTTCGCCCGATCTGCAGTCGAACCGGCACTGCCAGTGATGGCATTGCACTTACCTCTCCTTCGGTGTTCGGAAGACCTCGCGACCTGGTTCAACTCAGGTCAGCGAGGTCGCCGACGCACCTTCTTTTGTTACTGAACAGCAACAAGGGAGCTACTATGGCCAAGAAAACAACGGCGCCGCCGAAAGGCGATGCCAAAGGAACGACCGCTCCGCCGGTCAACTTTGCGCAGCTTGTCCAAGATGCGCGTAATCTTGCTCAGAACATCTATTGTGATTGGGCAACGATCCGCGAACTGGAAGAGAGTTGGCTGCGCGCCAATATTCAAAACGCTGCCGCCTCCAAGGCGATGACCGATGAGACCATTCCCAACGAGTGTTCGGGCTCTGTCCTGACCGAGCTGCTCACTCGCTGCCGCACCAATCGCGAAGAACGGAACCGCTGCCGAACCGCTTTCGACGAGAGCAACCAGAAGCTGCTCGATGTCGCTCGCCTGTACAAGCTTCGCCAGAAGGAACTGACGGATATCGGCGGTCAACTGGCTCTGGTGCCACCGGATGCCGTTCTTGCTGATCCGGCTCAGATTGCTCGGGCGTGTGCTGTCGAGGTCCTTGTCAGGCAGGTCGGGGAGCGCGCCTTCAAAACCGACTACCTGACCATCATCGAAGAACGACAGAAGGCTATTCCCCAGAAGCCGGCGCCGAAGAAGCTTGGTCCGCCCCGGGAAACGTTCCAGCTACTCTTCGATGCCCTGACCGCACAGGTCACTCACGCCATCGCGGTTTACGGCAAGACGTTAGCCGCGAAGAAGGACGCGAAAGATGCGGTCGATGCGGTTACGGCGCTCGACGAGCAGCCCATTATCGAGCCGATGAAGCCGACTGCCGAGGAGGTCGGGCGCTACCTCTTTGAAGTCGATCAGCGGGCGCGGCTGCAGATTCCGGCTCAACGCTCAGCAGCGGTGACAGTGCTGAAGTTCCGTCGCGAGATGCTTCAGCTGTACGATGCCTTCAAAGACCTCGCCCCGCCGTTGAGGAAGATGGGGTATCTGGAAGCCTACCAGATCGAAGTCGAAGTCGAAGCGTTGATCGTTGCTTCCAGGAAGATCAGCGACTACCTCAAGCAGATCCATTTCCAGTGGATGCGATTGGTCGACAAATGGTCTTCGATGTCCCTGGATACCTCGACCCCTGTAGAGGAGCAGCCGATCGAGGAGATCGAGATCATCGATCTTCTTCAGGTGCAGGTGCGAAACCTCGGCGTCGCGGTCGCCAACAAGAGCATCGCGGGAACGAAGTTCCACTCGATGGCTAATACGAAGCCGGCGGATGCACCGAAACCTCCGTGCTTCTCCTTCTACGATCCGACTAAGCTCGACGAAGAGTTCGACAAGGCGGCCAAGTACCTGGGCGATTTCGCAGCGGTGGCCCTGGCCAACGAGCTGGAAGATGCCAAAAGGAGTATGGCGTCCGATGCTTTTGACGCGCGCCAGGAGCTTGCCCGAAGGCTCTCCGCAAAGCTCGCTCACACTGTCGACGTCATCGGTAACACGCTCAAGAAGCCGATGTCTGACCAGCTGCGTGTGATGTTCTTCGGTGTGCGCACTCTCCACCGATTGAACGGCGGACCGGCCGCCAACGCGAAGGGATAATGCGAGACGCTGATCGACAGCCGGCGGAGAAGGGATAGCCTCAGGAAGAGGCTATCCCTATCTCTGTTTTTGAGAACTACTAGAAAATATCGTAAGAGTGAGCCGACGTGCCGATGTGTTAGCGTTCAGCCAAGACGTAGACGATGCCTTTGATGATTGCTTGATAAGAGAGCTTTTCCAGAAAATTCGGAACGACGCAAGCGTGCTTCAGGAGACGCACCGTTCATTGTTTCCAGATTGTGTTGATCAAATTCGTACTCCGACGGCGTAAGCGACCGAACCGGGAATATTGACCTAAACGGATCTAGGTCGATTCCAATTTGACTCAGCAAATAGAAATCTGTTCTGAATGCGGAAAGCGCCGTCGTGGTTCTAACGAGTCCGGCTCGCTTACGCAGTGGATTTTCGAAGAAGGCGCCTGTGTATGCGGTATGTCAACGCCGAACCTGGCGAAAACAAAGAACGCCTGCGGTAAATGCGGAAAGGCTCTGGCTCGCGAGTCTGATGGGTCGTGGACGCAGTGGATTTTTCGCGCTAGCGCGTGCTCGTGTGAATCTGGCGCTAACGTGAGCACAACGACAGAGAGTCTCCATGCCGAAGCCGGCGCACCATCAGATGTTTCGGAGGAAGAGCAGCTAGACCTCGCCGACAACCAGTTCCCCACGTCGCGTTACAAGCCTCTGGTCGAGCTTGGCAGGGGACGAACCGGAATCGTTTACCTGTCGAGGGATCGTCTTCTGGGCAAGAAAGTGGCTGTGAAGACGCTCAGAATGCTCACCGGCGATCAGCTCATGCAGTTTCAAACCGAAGCCCGGATATTGTGCAAACTGAGTCATCCAAACATTGTTTCGCTGCTCGATTTCGGTTGTATGGATGCGAAGGCACCATATATGGTGTTGGAATATTTTGACGCGGTCACGCTTCAAGAGCACATCGAAAAGTGCGGTCCTCTGACTCTAACCCAGTTCATCTCAGTATCTTCGAGAGTCTGCAAAGCGCTCGCTAAAGCTCATGGAATCGGAATCTTTCATCGTGACATGAAGCCTTCCAACATTCTTGTCGCCCCGTCTGGAGATGCTGAGTTCGATGTTCGAGTGATTGACTTCGGCACAGCTGGGCTGAAGGAGAACCGGATGTTGACGATTCCGCAGGGAATCACTATCGCCGGTACACCCGCATACATGGCACCAGATATGGCGGCAGGAAGACCGTTCGATGCGCGTTCTGAAGTCTATTCGCTGGGTTGTGTTTTCTTCGAGGCGCTGACCGGTGAACCTCCATTTATGGCTGACGAAGCGATGTCTTTCCTTCATCAACACGCTCATGTTGCTCCGCCGCGCCTCTCTGAGAAGTCGCTGATCGATAGTCCGGAATTGGATGATCTGATCGCCAAGTGTCTTGCCAAAGACCCGGAAGAGCGTTTTGGCAGCATTGAAGAGCTCAGTCAAGCTATTGCTAATCTGATTGAGACGAAAGAATCGGCAGAGAAAGTTGTCGATGAGCATGAATCGGAGACTGACCGCACTCTCTTTGCTATCAGCCCATGGCTTGTCTTTTCCACAATTGCTGCTCTGGCGGCTGTGAGCATTATTGCTCTGGTCATGTTCGTATCGCAAAATCGGAAAGTTGAGCCGACATTGAGCTTCGACGATACCGGTAAGATCTTTGCAATTCCCGACAAGCTTGAAAAGGACACGGTGCCAGAAGCTGCTTTCAAGCGCGCTCGGAAGGGCGACAAGTATCTCCGGATGGAGAAGCTGTTAAGAGTCGTCTCTGATGATAAACCCAAGCCTTTCGCTGAGAAAGAAAAGGATTGGCTTACCGCGGTTGCCGCCGCCAAAGAGGTCTATGGTGTGTATGAATCGAGCTATCGTGGCGTGCGTAAGGGGTGCATGAATTTTTTCGAGTTCAACAAAAAATTTCCAGCTATGGAGTCAATCTATAGACGGGATATCGCCGAGTTGCAGAGTCTTGACGTTGAAAAGCCATCTGGGGACGATGTTCGTGACCTTGAAGAATCGCTTTATCTGTGCGATGACATGGTTTGTCTCGCCGATGTGTTGTTTAAACAGGGAAAGCTCATTCAAGCGGAAAGGGAGTACAGTAAAGCGTATGCAATTCGGAAACGTATTAAGAAGATCGATGATCCAGAAACCGCTTGTATCTTAAAGTCGCTCGGCGACTTGTATCGCAAGCGCTCGGATTTCGACAGATCCAGGCAGTGTCTTTCGGAAGCGCGCTCAATTGTACTGAGCAATCGGTCTGCCACTCGGGTGACCCGCTTTGACGTTCTGTTATCTTATTACCTGACCGAGTTCGAGGCCTTGAGGAATTCAGAGGCTGAGCGAGCTCTCAAGGAACTCGTCCTTTTCGAGCGCAGCGAGCCTACAGGTCGACCCACTGATATGGTTACGCTTTTGGTTCAAACTGCTCAGCTCGCGGGCCGATTGGACGGACCTGACGAACGGATTAGAGCGCTTGAGCAAGCGGCAAAGCTGTCGGAGCAACGAAAGTTGAATGACATG
>CAZISK010000110.1:0-13261 GCA_964541355.1 uncultured Candidatus Obscuribacterales bacterium | reverse complement strand
CTTTACAAAGCTGAAACGTGAACGCTTCCAGGGTGAGAGCGATTTAACTCTCTTCCTTTGTATCGAAGCCTTCCAGCCTGCGGTATTCGATATCGAGCATCATACTGCCGTCGGCGCCGGCAACGAATGGAATGTTGACAGCCGGTCGAGCCAGATTCGGCAAAGTTACATTTTCAAGCATCGCTGGTTTTGGCTTCTTGGCCCGCTTCCAGTGCTCGCGGGCAAGAAGCATGAACGATCCGGTTCGCTCCAGACCGGCTTGTTCAAGAGCTTCTCGAATATCCTTCTGAAAATCGTAGACCTTTGTCACGACCATGCCCCGCATTCCGGCTCGCTTCATAAAACTGAGAACAAACTCGACGGCCTCGGATGCCATGTGAGACCAGCCCGGATTGACGAAAAATTCGAGATGATAATCGCCTTCTCTATGCGCTGTCACCTGAACAGCACATGGAATGACGCCTCGCTCCGCCTGATCCTTGACCCAGTACCAGCGTCTTGTTCGAAGCAGTCGTTTGGAGAGCTTGTCGAATCCTTCCAGCTTCATCTCGGCAACCTGGAAGTCGTCTTCGACATAATCGAATATGCGTCGCATATCTGATGGGGTGACATCATGACAGAGCTCGAATATCTTTGTTTTATCCTGCGGCAAAGCCAATCTAAATATGTCCCCTTCGGGCGTGTATTCACGCTCCTCGAAGTCAATCGGCACCTGGTAGTAGGTCACCCGGCTGCACCGTCTGAAGCCGCATGAATTGAGTAGAGAAAGCGCCGCTGCATTTTGATCGGCTACTTCCATAATGAAGTGACCAATCCCCTGGCTGCCGAAATAGGCAAGCGCGAAGCGCAAGAGCTCCTGTGCTATCCCTCGACCACGATGCTGCGGATGCACGACAAGGTGATCCACGCGCCAGCAGTTATGAGACTTGCCGACAGTATCTATGGAGATCAGCCCAAGTACGACATTGTCTTCTTTTGCGACATAGGCCGATGGTCCGACATGCAGCCCGCAGGGAATCCAGTGCTGCCAGAACGTCAGTCCGGAGCCCAGGACACGCTCTTCCTGACAGAAGCTTTCATAGGGCACCGGCTCATTCTGGTGGCGGAGCAGCGCCTTTACTTGAGTGGAATCACCTGGAAGAAATGGTTGGATCTTGATCATCTGCTCGTGCTCTACGATACCGCTTCGGGCTCAAGCTTTCGCTTTCATCATATCACGCCTTGCCAAGTGAGCGATCTCGGTCCGAATGCAGGTGTGGCCCCAGATTGCTCTATACCATTTATACTGACATAGTTAACGGCCGGTTGGAGGAATTGCCTCTCACGGTTGTTCAAGTCCGCGTACGATGCTGTCGACGCGATACTTACTGTACTCCCGAGCTTTTTCGTACTATAAATTGAAGACGATGTCCAAGAAGAATGCACCGAAAACCGAGACACAGGCAAGTGCGCCGAAGGAGACCACCAAGGTCATCACGGACAATAAGCGCGCGCGACATGAATACGAGGACCTCGATGTTCTGGAGTGTGGTATCGCTCTTGTCGGAACCGAGGTCAAATCGATGCGACAGGGTCTCGCCAATCTCCAGGATTCCCATGCCCGGATTGAGAACGGCGAGGTCTGGCTGTACAACTGCCATGTCTCGCCCTACGATCATGGCAACCGCTTCAATCACGATCCGGACAGGAAGAGACGACTCTTATTGCACAAATCGGAGATCCGCAAGCTCAAGGCCAAAGTTCAGGAAAAGGGGCTGGCGCTGATTCCGTTGAAGCTATACTTCAAGCATAATCGCGCCAAGGTCGCACTTGGTCTGTGCCGAGGCAAAAAACTTTACGACAAGCGTGAATCAATATCGAAGCGCGATTCCCAGCGCCAGCTGGAGAGAACAATCAAGGCACAGAGATATTAGTGAAATTTTTGATCACCCGATCGGGAATATCCAATTGCAGTTTGACGAATACAGGAAAAGGGCGACGAAACGGTTAATGAAACTGCCTGGCGAATTGGTCAATAATGCTAGGTTCAGGCTGGTTGTTTAACAAATTGGTATCCTCTTTGGTAAAGACAGGCTAATGCTCAAGGTATTCAAGGTGTTGGAGGACGTGGTGTTGACAGCGCACGGATTTGCAAAGCAGGCAATTAGAAGCACTCTTGTCGTTTCGGTCGCATTCTGTTTGTCGATTTTCTTTGCTGGCGCAGCGTTGGCTCAGTCTCCAATTGGTCTGGTCAACAGCGTATATAATGCATCGGCTTATCAGGAACAGCATCTCGGCACCTTCGACGACGACTATGCCGAATTCAAAAGGACCTTAGGCGGCGCCAACGTCAGGTATGACGAGCTCATAGACGGTGATGTCGCGCTCGGACGTGATCGTCTTTCTAAATTCAAATTGATTATTGTTCCGCTTCTGGTCAACCTGTCACCGGATGTGGTGAACGGCCTTAGCGATTACGTCAGAGGCGGCGGCAAATTGATCATCACCGATGGTGGTGGCACACCCGGCCCGGGCGGTCAAACGCTCAACAAGCTCGCCGGAGTCACCGTCGAGTCTCAAGTCACGTTCAAGGAGCGATGCAAACTTACCTGGACCAACTCCCCGCTTCCGATGAGCGACGCAGTCGCGGTCGGTACGATGGTGGCACGGGTGGTGGTGAGCCCGGAAGCAAAAACTCTAGCTAAATGGGAAGGCGACAGTGCACCAGGTTCGGCAGTCGTTAGGAAGAACAATGTCGCATACATTGGCTGGGTGCCAGGCATGCAGGGCGACATTGGCGTCAACTCTCGATATATGTCGATGATCCTCGATGAGCTCGCTCCCGGAATTACCCAGGAAGCAGCAATTCAGATCAGTTTTGCCGATTATCAAACGATCAAGGCTGAGCTCGAATACCTTTCCAATCGCACCCTCGAGACGATAAAAACCGCAAAACAAGCGGAGTTCGTAGTGCCTTATCGAACGATTCAATCAGATTACGATACGGCGTTGAAACATGTCGACGCATTTCATGTCGCTTATAAGGATCGAAGATTTCTGGAAGCCGATGAAAATCTGGCCAAGGCCCGTCAATTTTTTGGTCTGGCCTTCGGGCAGTCCATGCCGGTCCGACCGGTGGAAGCGCGCTCCGTTTGGCTCGATCGCGGCACGATCGTGGCGACTAAAGGGCCTCGAGGTCTAGCCGATTTATTCGAAAAGTTGAAATCGGCAGGCATCAACGTTGTCTATTTCGAGACCAACAACGCCGGGTTTACGATGTACCCAAGTACTCTCACCGAGCAAAACCCGGAGACCAAGGGTTGGGATCCGCTTGGTACGGCCGTCAATGAAGGCAAGAAGCGCGGCATGGAGGTTCATGCCTGGATGTGGGTTTTTGCCGTCGGCAATACTCGCCACAACCCCATTATAGGTAAAGACTCCGACTATCCCGGTCCTGTGCTCAGCCGCAACGACTTCACCTGGGCTCTGAGCGCCGGCAACGGTGCCCTGGTTCCCCCGAAGCAACATGAGTTCTGGCTCGATGCCTCCAATCCCGAGTGCCGCAAATACATCAAAGATCAAATTGCTGAAGTGGTTTCGCGATACCAGGTCGATGGCGTGCAGCTCGACTATATCCGCTATCCGTTCAACAACAGAGGCAGCGAGTGCGGCTTCAACTGGGGCAGCCGCACCAGATTCGAGCAGGAGACCGGGCTGTCGCTCGATAGATTGGACGACAACACCCGAGAACTGTTTATCGCCTGGAAAACTCACCAGGTCAATCAGCTCGTCCGGGAGGTCTCTGAAATGGTACGCAGCCAGAGACCAAAGGCGAGAATCTCGGCAGCCGTATATGCCTTCCCCAGGCGCATGCGCATCAATGCGATTCAACAGGATTGGGAGACCTGGGTGACCAACGGTTGGATCGACACCCTCAACCCGATGACATACGCACACACCCCGCAAGATCTTGCCATCATGGCGAGCTATTGCCGCGAGTCGACATCCGACAAGACACTCGTCTATCCCGGACTGGCGATCATGAGAGTGGACATGGCCGGATTGATCGAGCAGCTCGATACAGCGCGTGCTACAGGAACTCTCGGTACCACGATGTTTGCCTGTGCCCATCTGGACGATAAAAAACTGAACGTTTTGAAGCTCGGTCCTTATCGCCGCCAACCCTTGCTCACCCCGCAATCCGAGCCGCTTCGCGCCAGCCGATTCCTGGTCGATGACTTTGCTGCTCTGGTTAATCGTTATCTCCAGGATCCGAAGACTCACATACTCTCTGATACCGCCAGCACCAACGATGTTCTCAATCAGATAGAGTCGCTGCAAAAGGCGATGCATTCTCTGGACAAGCGCGCGACGGGAGCCGAAATCGACAGCGCCTTGAAGGACGTCACTAGCCTGCACAGCACCGTGAAGGAGTGGCTCAGGTTGGAGGCCTTCATTCAGAGGGGATTCCGCGCTCGCTACATCGTCGACTATTTGAGTCAGGTGGAGGCCATTCTCTCGTATGCCTCCCACAAGGCCAAGGTTGGCAGCGCTGCACCACAGGCGGTGGCTGGTCATGACTACCAGCGTCAGGAACGATAGGAGAGTCTGTACGTGCGAACTGCCCAGTTAGCGATTTGCATGGCGGCAATTCTAACTGTCTTGCCGCCAATGCCGGTCAATGCGGTAGACGGTGAAGAGCGTGCAAATGACGGCGCTTCAGAAGATTTGCGTTATAAGCCCAAGGGCCATATCAGCAAGTTTCGCACAATCGATCTGCCCGAGTATAAATGCAAGCTGCTGTTCACCAATCAGTATCAGCGTCAGGGCGGTAATCCCTCCTATACAATGGTCGGCAACGACAGCCCGCACGCGCAATATCTTTTCATGTGCATGTCTATGCCTCCGCACGTCAACGTCAGTCCGCTCCTGCTCAAACCTCTGATGGAGAAGATGATCAGCGCTATGCTTCCGAAGAACAAAGTGGAGCAAAAAGAAAAGCCGATCAAACTCCAGGGCTGTCAGGGATTGGAGTATCAGGTCGACGATCTGAAAAACTCTATGAAGGTTAGAGCCTACTCGAGCGGCCGGCGAATTTACATAGTCGGATTGATGGGCACCAAACCGTACGTTGCCTCATCCCTCAGCGATAAGTTTTTTGATTCATTCCAGATTACGCAATGAGTGAAGGGCCCATGCTGCTTACCAAAAAACAAAACAGATACTCGTCACAAATACCCCTGTTGCTCCATTCGTTACTCGGTCTCATACTGTTTCTAAATTTGTTGTTGCCTTCGCAAGCGGCCGAATCGGCCAATGCCGATATCGAGAACAGTCTCTATGAGAAGCTTACAGAGCTCGTAAAAGAGTATTATTCCAAGGCGAAAATCACCAGAGCGGGCGGGAAGATTCACTTCGAGTATAAGACCCGCCCTAACTTGAACACCACCTCCGGTAGGCAGGAGATCATCCCCGCATATGGCGGCGTCATAGGCGATCTGGATATCAAGCCCGGACCATACACCGGAAAAGTCAAAGTTCCGCAAATGTATTCCGAGTATGCATCGTATTCGGTGGTGATCATCGCGCCCTATTCCAGAGACCGCGATATGCACGTTTTTGCTAAGCTCTCCTATGCTTCCGATGCTATGCAAGATTTCGTCGATCGCTTTCAGTCCGTTGTGAATGGTTTTGCCGGTGGTGCAGCGCCGACGGCCAAAGCCAGCGATACCACAAGACCCGAAGGCAGCAATGCTTCAAGACCCGAAGGCGACAGCGCCGGTTCGACCGAGCCCACGAAGACCGCCTCAATCTCGCCAAGCGTGACAGCGAGTGAGCCTGTCAAACCAGCGCGAACAATGAGTTCCGGAAGCGGTCTGCTGCCGCTCTGGAAAGCCACCAAGGACGGTGCGACCGCTTATGTCTCCGGAATTTTAGAATTCGGTAAAAATAGATACTATCCAACCACGGGCGAGATGGGCAGACGCTTCAAAGACTCGAAGATCCTGGTGGTCGAGACGGATGGATCTGATGATGATAAGGAGCCGGACTATTTCCCTGCCAACGACAAGCTGACCAATCATCTGAGTGAAGAAACGAAAAAGGTTCTCAATCAGTACCTTGAATGGGTGGAAGAACCGCTCGCCGTATACGATATCTATACGATCAGGAAAGTGATGTACGCCTTCAACTATTCGTTGCTCAGGACAGTAGGTTTCAACTCAATCGACATAGAAAAGCAGCTCAGCAAAGAGGCAAAACGGCTTGGTAAACCGGAGATCGGATTGGAGACCTTTGGTGAGCGTCATAAGCACTTTAGTGCGCTTCCTGCCGAAATGCAGGACAAGATTTTGAGAGAATGTATTCTTCAGTTGTTCGATTACGCAAGTTATCAAAAGGAGCTCGAAGATGCCTGGCTCAAGGGCGACAGCAAGGCCGCCCTGGATGTCATTGAGCGGCTGCCGAATGAAAGACCGGAACTCAGGGATGCGCACTTCACTTTTTATCATGTCAAGAATCCGCAGATGGCAGCCAAGCTCGAGTCATATTTGAAAAAAGAAACTCCGGTTTTTCTCGCCATGGATATCTGCTGTTTGCTTGGTGAGCATGGATTGCTCGAAGCGCTGAAGAGCAAAGGGTTTGAGGTCGAGCAGATGTCCGGCAACAAGCCGGTTGTCTCTGAAGGTGTGGTCACCGAATTGGCCTTGGAAGAGTCCAGCAGCGATGACGAACCGGCACCTTCGTTAGCATCGGCCCATCAGCTCTACCGATTGAAAAAATACAAAGAAGCGCTGGCTGTACTCGGTAAGCTGAAAGCGGCTGATGATGTACGTTTTCTCAAAGGACAATGTTATTTCGGGCAGAATTTGAAGCCCCAGGCGCGAGCGGAGTTCACATGGCTCGCGAAGAATAGTAAGAGTGCCGCCATCAAGAAAAATGCGCAGTCTGAGTTGGCCAAGATCAAGTAGATTAGCCAAGATCGGAAGGAGACTCTTCTGATTCCTTCAACACTACGGTGTTGATCAGAATGTCGTGCAACGCCTGCTTTCGTTCTGTAAAAAGACAAACCAGATACGCCAGTCCAAACAGGAATCCGGAAAAGAATTTGAGCAGGAAGCGAATCAAGGCGCGCGGGAAGCTAATCGATCGACCCTCTACGGTCGTGACCTTCATTCCGAAGAAGCGCTTGCCCAGTGTTGCTTGCCAGGGTGAGCTTTCGAGTCCCGCGAAATAGAGAGATGGAACGAGCACTCCCACTGTCCAGCTCACCACTTGAATGGCGAACCTCATAGTGTCCTGATCGAATTGCAGGAACGCGCTCACTAGATAGAGTTCGAAGCCGGCAATGAGACTGATAATGGCCGTCGCCGCCATGACGATCAAAAAGTCGACGAGACAAGCGGCGACTCGCCAGTGAAAAGCTGCATAGTTGTTCGACTCAGACATTGATCGAGCTCATCATCGTCACAGAAAACCCGCTTGAAGAAGATCGACTTCCTACGATGATAGCCTATCTATGCAAAAGAGGCCTTCGATTTGATTCGAAGGCCTCTAAAAGGAGGATCAATTCAGGGTTCCCGCTACTCCCGCAACCGGCTTAATAACCGGAATTCCAATCACGTACAGGTGCCGGTGCTGGTTGGGTATAACCATGCGATTCGGTAACTGGCTGTGGCTGGGGCTGTGGCTGTGGGGGTGCAAAGGAAGTTTGAACTTCGGGCTGGGCAATCTGTGCCGGGGGCACTTGATTAGCTTGCCATGTAGCCAAATTGAAGTTCTTGAATGATTCCTCGATTACTCCAGACTTCTCGCGAAGCAGGTATTCGATGTAATCGCCGCGGCTCATTCTAGATGCAGCGACCTGTTCGTCGAGCAATCTGTGGGCCATCGGGGTTACGCACACGGCAGTTGTGGTGCCACGATTCTTACCGAAGAAGTAAGATTTGGCACCACCCTTGGGTCCAGTCTGCTTCAGAGAGGCAGGCAGTCTCAATGGTGGCATGCCGGCGCGCTCGCGAATGAGCATTTCGACGTAGTCCCCATTTGAAACACCAGCAGCTGAGGCTTGTTCTTTGAGCAGCTGTCGACCAAGAGCGGTCAGGTTGAAAGAGACGGAGCCCGACTCTTTCCCTGGGAAGCGTGACCGCCGGGGCGAAGTTGTTTTTGGTGTGGTGTTTGTTTGGACCGTTGTGTTCATTTAGTTTTCGGCAGCGTTATTACTTTTACTCTCTTGGAGATTATTGTTTTTCCTCTGCCTTTCCTCCTTTTCAAGAAAACACGGAATCCGACTGGTACAGCATAAATGTGAAACCTGGTGGCTAATGCCACCACTTCCAACGCACAGCCTTTGACATTGCGAGCAGCAATTGCCCAAGGGGAAGGGTGCTAGTACTTTCCTGACTATTACTGCCATCGATATACAAGAAGTATTACTCTCGATATCGTTCCCTTGACATCAAATCGAAATTCTCAGTCTTGGGATGATGCCTGGCAACCCTTTCCAAGACCTTGATTATAGAGCAAAGTCACAGATTTTAGCGGTAGTCATGTATTAAGTGATCGTAATACTGTGAGGCTTTTCGGCTCATGACAACAGGGGCTAGCCATGAAGAAAGTGCTGCACAGTGAGGATATTGAATACCCAGGCGATTAGAGTGCCCAGTGCAGCTCCCACTAAAACCTCGACCGGAGTGTGACCTAGGAATTCTTTAATCCTCTCACCGGAGAGATGAGGGTGTTCGGAAAAGAGTTCGTTCATCATCTCGTTGAGCACTTTGGCCTGCAAGCCAACCGTGCGTCTTACGCCGGCGGCATCATACATAACGATCATGGCGAGACACAAAGCTATGGCAAATGAGACGGAGTTAAATCCTTCGATAAGTCCGACGGAGACTGCCATTCCCATGGTGCAGCAGCTGTGGCTGGATGGCATTCCACCAGTCTTTGCCATCATTCTTAGGTCTAAATGACCGGTCTTGATCAGTTTCCAAACAATCTTGAGCGCCTGCGCCAGGAAGCTGCTTAACAGCGTGACCGCAATCACCTGCCAACCGCGATTTGCGCCGGGAGAAAGATTGGCGCCAGTATCAATAATAGTGTCAGCCCATAGGAGGCTCAAACATTGTTGGCTGACAGGCAAAAAATCCATTCGTACATCCTTACTTATGTCTGTGGATTGCCATCTCAAGCAAGGACTCGAGAGCGGGCCGGTTAGGTTGAGACAAACCGGTGGTTTCCAGTAACAACTTTCCTTCTTCTTCCAATTTCAACAGATTTTCGCGCGCAGCGTCGATCCCGAAAACAGAGACCCAGGTTGCTTTATTGGCCGCCTGATCTTTGCCGGGCGTTTTTCCCAACGTTTCTATATCGCCAGTTACGTCAAGCAAATCGTCAGCGATTTGAAATCCTAGTCCGACAATATCGCCAAAGCGTGCCAGAGCCTCTAGCTGGGAAGCCTCGGCCCGAGCCAGTCTGGCACCGGACCACAATGAAAATCGAAGTAGCGCTCCAGTTTTTCCTTTGTGTATTTTTCTGATAGTGGTCTCATCTACGGTGCTCTTTTCGGCACCGAGTCCGGTATAAATAAGGTCGAAAACCTGACCGCCAACCATGCCATTTGCCCCTGTAGCAGCTGCTAAACCCGAGGCGATGTCAAGAAGTGTTGCACTGTTTTCGATATGACCATCCATATCTCTACTATCTAATAGTATCTCGAAGGCTCTCATTAAAAGCGCATCACCTGCCAGCAGCGCCATCGCCTCCCCATAGACTCTATGATTCGTCGGTTTGCCTCTGCGCATGTCGTCGTTGTCAAGACAAGGCAGATCGTCGTGAATCAGACTCATGGCATGCACCAATTCAATCGCGCAAGCGAGTGGCATGACCGGCCGCAACGACAGGTCGAGCTCGATTGCGGATTGGGCCTTGTCCAGTGATTTATTGAGGCGGCTCACCGTTTCGAATCCGGCTATAGCCAATAGAGCACGGATGCGTTTGCCGGAAGCGAGCGCTGAGTAGCGCATGCTCTCCCATAAGACGGAAGGCTCTGCAAGTGCGAGTCTGAGATCGAGTTCGCGTTCAACCAACTCACGGCGATCTGCCATGTAGCTTTTGAAATCGAACGCTGACTGCGATGTAGTTGTTGACGCCATTTATGCTGATTCGCTCTTGCTTTTGTCTTTGTCTTTGAAAAAAACGGATAGAGTTTTGAACGCTTTCAGTCCGACTTTTCCCCACTTCAATATATTCGGATCTCTTTTGAGTATGAGCGAGACGATCGGCCAGAGCTCCTTTGCCAGGTCAACACCGGTCGGTAGCTCTGGATCCTGTCTGGCCTTCGTCAGGCGCTCGTTGAACTCCTTGAGCTCGCCTCGAACATAAGGCATATAGAAGCGCGCCAGATCGTCGCCGAACCAGGCCAGGTCCTCGAGCTGCAAGAGAATCTCCATGATCTTCTCTCTATACTTCCAACAAGCGATCAGTGCGGCGATGATTGCGATCGCGACATACACGACGAGAATCTTGACGATATCGACGATGGTGCCTGGAAAGACAGTGTTGTTGATCACTCTCCACGCCACTCTACCGGCAATTGGTATCAGCAAGAGAATGCCCACAAGAATCGACATGCCCTTGATTCTGTTGAGGACCTCTTCGTAACGCTTCTCTTCGATGTATAGGAACGCTTCCGACAGTGCCCCAAAACGCTCCGGTTGATTGGAGATAAGAGGATATGCCGGTTTGATACTAGTCTCTATCACTTTCTCTTTGTTCTGCGCGGACTCACTCTTATCTGCCTGCATTTTCAATTAACTGAGCTGAATTGTGGTGACTCAAAACCCGACGCCCTTCGTAGTCCTTACTTCAAAAGTGTTCTTGCGATCAACATTCGCTGAATCTGGTTGGTTCCCTCATAAATTTGTCCGGCTTTGGCGTCTCTGAAAATTCGTTCGATGAGAAGCTCAGGTCTGAGTCCCTGACTGGAGATGAACGAAATGGCTTCGGTCGACACTTTCATCGCGGCATCAGTGGCGGTGGCTTTTGCCATCGATGCTAGCGTCACATCCGGTTCACCATTGTCGATGGCGGCCGCGGCCTGATAAGTCAGAACTCTGGAGCTCTCTACCTGCATGATCATATCGCCGAGAACCGAGGCCATGCCGTTGAGATTGTTGTCCATCTCGCCTTTACTGATCTCCTCTTTGAGCACGACAGTCAATGCATCGAGAGCACCCTGCGCCCACCCGGTAGCTTGTGCCGCTATAGTGACTCGCCCTTTGGCGAGACTGGAGAGTGCCACTTTTCGTCCCTCTCCGGGCTCTCCAAGCGTGTTGGATATCGGCACCCGACAGTCGGCGAAAACAAGCTCGCAGGTCGAGTAGCCGCGCATGCCGAGCATGTCGAATTTCTGTCCGATGTTGAATCCTGGGTAGTCTCTGTCGACGATAAATGCCGTGATGGTATCGATGGTGCCTTTGTCCGAACGTGGTGTAATCGGCTTGTGTGCCTCGCCTACCACCTTTGCCATGACGATGTAATAATCGGCCGAGGCGCCGCTTGTGATAAAAGTCTTGGTGCCGTTGAGCACGTACGAGTCTCCATCGAGCCTCGCGGTTGTTTCCAGTGCGGCCGTATCAGAGCCGGCGTTGGGCTCGGTAAGTCCGAAAGCAGCCAGGTACTTCCCCGTAGCCGAGGGCAATAGATACTTCTTCTTCTGCTCTTCAGTGCCAAAGCGCATGACCGGCTCCTGGCACAGGACATGCACTCCGAGTGAGCTCATTATCGGAACACAGCGCCTGGCGAACTCCTCGTTGACCAGGCAGAAGCTCACATAGTCTCCGCCAGAGCCGCCATAGGTGGTCGGAAAAGGCAATGACCCAAGACCCTCTTGGCAAGCTTGCTCGAAAAGATCTCTCCTGAAGCTGTTCTCGACATCCGCCTTTATGACATCTTCGAGTGGAATCCGGTGGGCAAAGGCCTTCGCTTTCTTCAACCAGGCTATTTGTTCTTGGGAATATCGCAAGGACGGATCCGAGTTGTGTGCGGGGACGTTTTTAGTTTCCAACATACGAAGAGCGCTCATGAGGTAGCAATAACTATATCAACTGGAATGCTTATTTGTAGAGACATTGAGAATCGCTCATCCGCGCTTGTTAAGCACTGAGGTGATTGCGCTAGAATTGTCGACGTCGAGATAGCGTATATACGCTATCGGTCGGCATTCTTGGCTTGTAGCGCTTGGTTGTCCACATTGTAAAGTCGTGGGACAAATTCAAGCAAGAACAAAGACCAGCCTGGACACGTTACCATCCCTCAAACTTTTGCCAATGGTCTCTATTCGATGAAGCGGCCGCCGACTCTCAAGAAGGGTTCCACAGTTGGAATCGTTGCCCCGTCGTCGCCGCCGTTCGAAGAGGGGGATCTGGAGTTTACATTTCAATGGCTGAGCAAACTCGGACTGCGGTGGATCGTTGGAAAACACGTTACCGATCAGCTCGGCGATCTGGCCGGTTGTGATCGAGATCGACTCGATGACTTTCACCAGATGTGGCAAAATCCTGCTGTCGACGCGCTTATCGCGGTTCGCGGCGGCAACGGCAGCGTCAGGTTATTGGATAAACTTGATTTTGATCTATTCGCCGAAAATCCCAAGATTCTTATCGGATATTCCGACATCACAGGACTCTTGATTCCGATCAATCAGGCATCGAAGATCGTCACCTTCCACGGTCCGACGGCGCTCTCTTTTTTCGAATCGCCTTACACTTATCGCCATTTCGAAAAGGCTCTCATGCAGCCGAAACCGTTAGGCACAATTGTCGATCCATCTTCCAAAGACTTATGGAATCCGGAGTATCCGCCTTTTCGATTGGTCATCTCCACCGGAAAAGCCAGAGGGCTTCTCACAGGTGGATGTCTTTCGCTAGTCAGGCAGTTGATGGGAACGCCCTGGGAGATCGATACGAAGGGCAAAATAGTTTTCCTCGAGGATGTCGGCGAGGAGCCGCACAATATCGACCGAATGCTGACACAACTCGAGCTTGCCGGTAAGTTCGAAGATTGTGCCGGAGTGATCTTCGGTGAATGCGTAAGCTCGAAACCGGGCGACAGCCGCCGCGGTCGTATCAACCTGAACTTCTCGGTCGAGAGAATGCTCAAGGAGAAGTTCGCCCATCTCGGGAAACCGGTCATTTACGGGATGAGGTTGGGACATAGTCGCGAGAAGTTCACATTGCCACTCGGGGTGATGGCAGAGCTCAAGGCCAACTCGAAGGGCACGGTG
>CAZISK010000109.1:0-13334 GCA_964541355.1 uncultured Candidatus Obscuribacterales bacterium | reverse complement strand
GCCTCCAGCGGCAACTATGAGCGTTTCGACTTCAATCCTTATATGCCGCCGCCGGTTCAGACTGAAGTGCAGCAACCCCAAAGCCCACCTACAAGCTCATCAGACTCGCCCCGGGACATTTGGGCACCGCTTCCACAAAAGCCCTCGCCAAAAGACTCCTCGAAGACGGATCCGGAATTCAAATGGTGAGCCAGGTACTCGTTATTGAAACCCCAGACACGCGCTGCGCGTGGAGAAATTAAGAATTTCCGCTGATGTGCGAAGTGTCCAAGCGATTGATATATGCTAGGTTTATAAGTCCAGGCAGTTGATGTATGGTGCTTTTATACTTCAAGGCTTTATATGGAATATTTACCAATTATTTTTATCGTACTTATTGCAATTCTCGTATTGATAGTCATTCAGATAAATAAACCTACAGGGTCAGCTCAGTCCATCGAACAGTTTACTTATGAGATGCCGCTCGAAACGGTAAAAGCTGCCCTCGACAGAATTTTGACAGAACCTATCAACGTTCTTAAGATCGATCGCTTCTGGGGTCCGAGCGAAATTGTTGCGTCAGGCGATGGACACTACACATTGAGATATTCGATCTATTTCGAGACGCCGTGTTTACCTGACAACAGTCCAAGACCAGACCAGGTATCGCTGAATCGAATCACTCTCCAAGTTGATGTTCGAGAAAAAGATAAGAACACGAGCATTGTCTGCTTTGCCTTCAAAGACAACGTCGGTTTAATCAAGGGAAGTTCCTGTGACTTCATCACCTCAGTGACAAAATCTCGACTGACTCAAAACCTCGCTCAGTTAAGTTTGCAACGCAAGGGATACTAAAACCTATCGGAGCCTGTTCCGAACAATCATTTTTCTAGAAACCTTCAATCAGATCGCGCTTCTGGCGCAGGAAGCTTCGGGGCAGTTAGACAACCGATGCGCTGCAACTGAGCCATTCAGTCTTTCAGCATCGTCCTCATTGTTTGGACTAGCAAAACTGCCTTTATCCTCAGATCTCACAACTTTCTCACAACAAAAACTATAGAGTGAACCTAATATCGAAATTGGCGTTTCGGGATAAAAAACAATCGAGTCCATACCGTCGACATCTCGCATTGCATCGCGCAATGGAAGGTCGACTGTCCGACTGTGCCATGAATTCAGGATGGATTGGAAATGACTGATACAGTTCGTAGGCAGACCGAATTTGACATTCAGTCAGGTGGTTCAGATACCAGTCTTGATTCACCACTTTTTGAATTAGACCTCTTTACTGACTTCAATCGAACACGCTCGAGTGAGCCGGAACCGACAGATCAGATCAATTTCGACCTAGAACTGGACATTTTCGACTTCTCAGTTAACTCCCTCCTTGAGACAAGTAACCCCGGATCCACAGAGGCAACCCTCTCTGAGGCTGATGGAGAAGCGCGCAACGCTGGTGACGATCTAACTTTCGAAGTACTTAGTGCAGGAACAGATGTTCCCCGAGTGCATCTTGAGCCAGATGGTCCTCGCCCATTCAATGACGAAAGCACCAGGCTCCGAATTGTTACTCCACAAAATTTCGCCGCGCTTTTGGAAGCAGCTGGCACCAATCCGTGCGCCAGGGATTTACTTCGCGATTTAAGCAGCGAAAGCAATGGGCTAACGACATCAAACGATCCAATGAAGAGTGCGATAAGACTTGTTCTTCGTCGGCACCCCGAAATGAAGGAGTCACTGACGCAGGCGGTGATCTCATCTTGCGCAGATGGCTCCAATAAGAAACTCATTTCTGCAATCGCAGATATCGCCAAAAGCGATCCCAACCTCGCGACGGACCTTCGTAATGCGATTATCACTCCAGCGCTCAACTCCCGGGAAACATCGAACAGGCACCAGGGGACTGAATTACTCATGGCTATCGCCGGTCAATGGACGACCCGCGATTTTGTGAATGCCGTCAATTCTCTCGAACCAGATCAAGTCTTGCCGATGCGGACTGCAGTCAACTCCGCGCCGCCAGAAGTTCAAAGTTTTTTTCGTAATGCATTGCTCGACTCGACAATGACTCGCGGAAATCGACCGTTGGATTCGATGAGGCCGAGACAGTTCCAACAATCGAATGATGCGTTCGATGCAAGGTTACAGTTACTCGCGGCGCAGCCGGAAGCGTTCGAAGGATACCTTAGACGGCCACTGAATCACGAAGGTCCCGAGTCCCTTCTGTCCGCATTAGACTCACCTCGGAGTCCAGGCGGTCTGGAGGCTCTTTTCCCGGCTCTTCGCAGACGAGAGCCTAACGCAGCGGATCAGGCACTAGTCGCACGCGCCTTTCCGGGCAGCCAGCCGGCAGGGACGGCAGACAGGATGAGACCGGAAGCCGGCATTGACACCGGTTATCTAGCGCTGGTGCTCGACCGAGGCATTACTGACGCGGTAGAAAAACCAGCGACTGCCACGGATGTCTTTCGCGATTGGGGGATTGATATCGGTACACACAGCCAAGAAGTGGAAAGCGCCGTGCAACGCTATGGCGCTGAGAACATTCTTACACTGGCGCGGAGATTGACGCTACACAACGCCCTCGACGACAGTTTGCGACAAGAGCTTACCGGCAGTCCCGACAAAATCTCACCCGAGCAACTTGCCGGAGTAATTCTAAATGGCCAACTTGGTGAAGAAGGCACCGTTGGCGCGGCATTATTGGATGAGCCGCCGTTGGAAGTCAGACTACGCACCATGGGCGAAACTAATACAAGAACATTGGCAGCAGAGCGGGATAATCTTTTTCAAAACGGAGTCGATCGCAGACAATCACTATCATCACTAAGCGATCACGCGCGCACCGGGGTTAGTGCTCTAGGCCTGCTCGATCACGCGGTTGATACTGTTTTGGAAAGAGGGTTGATGGGAGTTATAAGCCCGGTTCTTGGGACTGACTTAGTTAGTCCCACTCTAGGAAATGGAAGGTTGAGACTCAGAACCAGCACCGTCGAGAGATTCGAGGACAATCAAGAAGGTTTTATTGATGCATTTCGCAGTGGTAACCAACAGTTTCAGCAACAGGCAGGTCTAGTAGGCAACCTATCGCGCAGACAAGCCAATCTCGATTTTTCACAGAACGTATATGCCTATGAACAATTGCGACAATCAGGAACATCCCAGTTACGACAGGACTATATGGCACTTGCCATGCTCGATCGTTACGGTATCGAGTCGATAAAACAGTTTGCACCTCAAATATGGACCGACCTCACCGCAGGCAGTGGCTTACAAAGGCTCGAAGACAACAAGCTAATTCAATCCCATAGCTTACCAGAATTCTCAGGTAGTCCTCAACGCCAGCGAGAAGAAGCGCTAACCACATTGACCAACTTGAGAGCAGGAGGAAGTGGAAACCTCGATCTGCCGATTCGACGCAATCAAGCCCTGGCGGTGCTGGATGCACAACCCGAATCAGTACGAGCACAAAACATCGCTGTACGATTCGGCGAGCAATTTGCGGATTTCACAACTCTATTGGAGGCCGGTCGAGCCGGCACCAAGTACGAGGAATATGTAAGACTCGTTCAAGAAAACGCTCACGGTCTGGAACAGATTTTAGACGCAGTAAAACCAGAAGATGTCCAGGCTCTCAAGGCGAGCGTGACGGAACTGCAACGGTCAGAAGAAGCCGCCACCGATCCTCAAACGAGAGAAGCTCTCGAGACAAGACATCGAGCTATGAGCAGCATACTCAACATCCTCGATCCTCAATCTCCGCAGCATAAAGCGATAAAGGAAGTGCTGACGAGTGCTCAAAGTCGCGAATTCAGAGAAGATACATTCGGCAACTGGCTCAGCGAAAACGGTCCGGTGATAGCCGCCGCAGCTGCAGCCGTTGCGGTCACAATCGCATCAGTTGGTACAGCCTCGCCGCTGACAGTTGTGCTATTGTCCTCTGCCGCGGCGCTCGGATCTTCACAACTGACCAAAGAAGCGCTTTATCAAATCAATCATCACATCGGTGATACCGGAATAGGTGGCTATGCCGATCGCTCCTATGCCGGGGAGTGGGTGAATAAACATTGGCAGAACTTCGAGGGATTAGCAACCTCTGCGGACTGGAGCGGAACCGAGAATAACGCCAAAGAGCTGCTAACCTCATTTCTTTCTGAGGTAGCCGGTCCACTTACCATGGAATATGGTCAAAACGTAATTATGGGTCTTGTAGGGCTTGGAGCGCTCAAGCTTACACAGGCTGGACTTAAAGGCGTCTCACCGCAGGTGGTGCGATCTCTCGTGGAGCAGCCCCAAGCTCGAAGCACACTGCGAGCACTTTACGCCCCGGGAGCTAATCCCGCCGCCAGCGCTTTCACAAGGCAATGGCTAGGAGAAGTTTCACGCGAGACAGGACAGAAAGTTGCAAAAGAGGTTACCGAAGAGGTTGCCGAAGAAGGTGTGCAGACTATTGGGGAACGTGCTCTCCAGGATGTCGGAGTTGGTGGACCGGCAGCCTCTTTGTTAATGACGGTGAGCATGACGCTCCTGCAAGGACGCCGTGGTTCCAGAGGGTCCGAAACGTCGGCAATGTTTACCGGCGATGCCAACGGGGGTCGACTCAGGCTCTCTGACAACGTGGGAGTGGATGCAATTCGCGATCTGCGAAGAGCTGGATATCGGGTCGATCAGACTAATGACGGCACCTACACTGCGTCCACCTTCGATTCGTCAAGACCGATCCTGGAGATTGAGATTGCACGACCTGACGAGCACGCGGTTCCATCGCGAGTCGATACCGGCTCGACACGAGCGGAAGCCGACTCGCAAGGACCAGACACCGACTCGTCACGGACTGACACCGACTCGGCACGGACTGACACCGACTCGGCACGAACCGACATTGACTCGGCACGGACCGATACTGATCCAACCAGAACGCTCGCCGACCAGGCAGACACATCTCTAGACGTAGCGAATGATGAGTTCACAAGCTCATTGTTGAACGCAGAGAACATGCGCCAGAGCGTCGACCAACTCCACCGAACAATCGAGAATCTTCCTGATCGATTTGACGATGCCAGACTTGAGTTAGAGCTATCCGACGCTCTTCTCGATATAACGAATCGATTGGGGTTACCCGCGCCAACTATCACGGTGCGCCCGGATTCGCCCAGATCACTCGCAACATATCAGGACGGAAACATAGAAGTAAATGAGAGTATTGCGAGGCAGGCTCGAGAAAATCCCAATATATTGGTCAGCTCCATCCTTCATGAACTTACTCACCTCGAGCAGGAAACTCTAGTTCTACGTCGAACCGCGGATCTTCTCGATCAAGGCAGCGCCAACGGTGGTGCTAGCGACGCAACCGACTTCAACGAGAGAGTTCGGGAAAACTATTTTGCTGAGACCGGCAGAACAGTCTCACCGGAGTTAGTAAGTTACGTGATGGCACTACGCAATCGCGTGCCGCTCAATACAACACAGGCTCAACGTGCCGATACCCTCGCACAGTCCTTCCGTTCTTACTCAGAGGGACGCCAAGCTGAAATACGTACTCAGCAAGAGACAATAAGGCTGAATCAAGCTTTAAACAATATCGATCGACCTAGCGGCAGCAATACCGATTCTACTTACTACCTGGGCGCCAACGATGCCCAGCGTCGTGAACGAATCGGATCGTTGTTGGGGACGGATCCTATACCAGACTTGCATGATGCTCTCGATGCCCTGAAGCAAGCGGAAGAAGCAGGAGCCAGCGACACTGGAAAACTTGAACAAGATGTCGTTGACGCTCTCAAACTCGCAATAAGAAGCAGAGTTTTCGAGATCAACTACCAGTCGTTTCAAACATATTCTAACCGCCCACACGAAATGGAGGCACATGACATAGACCAAAGCGCTTCATCATCGACTCCTTCCAACTTTAGAGTCGACGATCTAGACGGACCATCTGATAGTCCAAATAACATAGACGTGACAGATCCTTCCCTGGAGATCGAGTCGCGCAGACGTCCCAGCAACAGAGGAAACACCAAGCCACCATCAAGTGGAGAACCAACAAATTGGTATGCGTCAAGCCTCGGAGAAGGTACTTGGGAGGGAAACAAATATCCGGATTACCGGCGGGGCGTCAAAATCTTCCGCAACGACGACCGGGTTTGGACTAGTTCGGATCCTGAACATCTGGTCGTCGCAGTGATGGATGGACTGGGAAGCGACAATCATCGAGGCAGCGAGATTGCCGCAGATGTGATGCGCTCCGCCCTCGATAGGAATTGGTCTAACTACCCTGCTGATGGTACCGTAGACGATGTGAAACACTGGATGGCACGAACGGTCAATCAAGGCCACAATCAAGTAAGAATGTTGCAGGACATGGCAACTCACGCAGCGGACGCCGGTCTCAATCTCAACTATCGCGATCCCGGCGGAGATCTCACTGTGGGTCCCAAAATACAAACTACCGCGGTTATAGCCGCGTTGCATCAAGACAAGCTGCTCGTTGCGTGGTCTGGTGACTCTCGAGCCTATCTCTTCCGAAATGGACAACTCCATCAACTAACCGTAGACGATACTCCACCTGGACAGCCTGGACACATCGTAACCAACACAATCGGATCCAAAAAGGTAAACCTCCACGTCAAGCAATTTGCTGTCGAGCAAGGAGATCGTTTTATTGTCGCCACCGACGGATTGGAAACACTCACACCCGATGAAATTGCGGAGGTCATGAGACGATCGCCTACCGCGGAAGAAGGACAAAAGGCACTGTTTGACGCCGTAAAAGCAAAGGGTAAAGCGTACCAGGACAACCTGACTGGCGTCGTCTTCGACGTAGAGCCAAAGCCTGCGCCTCCGCCGAACGATGCTCAGGAGCCCGCCAGACGTCCGCGAACAAAGCTCAGCGAGATCCTTACACAATGGACAAGCGGACAAGTTGACGGAATTCCTTACGTGATGAATGGGCTGAAGCGCGCTCCCTCACTTGAGTTCCAACTCAACCTGGTCGATCGCGCCGCTGAGAAACTCGAGCAACATCCTGGACACAATCGTCGGCTGATGATCGCGATATCAAACGACCGCACATTGCCCGATGCAGTCAGAGATAAGGCTCTGACCTATCTGATGACAAATTGATTGCAGCCGCAGTTAACAAGTCATAGAAAGCACGAAGGCGTTCTTTGGGGAAGAACAGCAGTCTGAAGCGAATTCGAATGTGGAACTAACTTTGGGATCGAGTACCTGAAGATCCTAATGCTACCTATTCAGCCAAGGATACTGAACGGTGGTTAACAACGCCAAAGGACACTCTAAACTAATCCTGTGGATCATGACAGTTCTGTTTTGACCTGAAACCAACAGTCTCGATCAGCAGCACTGCCTCAGATAGACCGACCGAATGGTCTGGTAGAATTAAAACCCGAAATCGAATCGCGAAGTAGTCGGCACCTTTATAGATGCCGACTACTTTGGAAATGCAAGAAATTGCTAATCGAAACCAAAATCAAGCTTGTCGGCGCGGTAGTTGGGGAATAAACTGCCTATGGTCCGCAAGAGCGTCAGCGATGTCAGATACGTACGCCACTCTTTGTCAACAGTGTGGGCGCCCTATCAAAGAGACAGGGGTCGGTAGCAGTTCGCAACGGATTGCTGCATGTCGGTGCAAGGAAACAATCGAGCTCAAAGCTTCTGCAGGATCAATCGAGACATGTCAAATTTGTAAGAAGCGGCTTGCTAACCCCCAAGATGGATCACTAACTGACAGTGTAATTGGAAGCGATGCGTGTAACTGCGGTGACAGAACAATTCCATCAAGCGCCAAATCCGATTCAGCCTCCAACGATTCGACACAGCCATCCTTCGCTGAGCCCGAACTAGAGCTCGATTCGGACAGTTTTCCCAGCGATAGATATAAGCCGATTGCAGAGATTGGGCGAGGTGCAGCCGGCTTCGTCTATTTGTGTCAAGACCGATTGCTGCAGAAAACGGTCGCGGTAAAGGTACTCAGGACAGTTACAGCAGAGCAACTCGTAAACTTTCAACGAGAAGCAAAAGCGACCAGCCAATTGAAACACCCTTGTGTGGTGGCAGTGCTAGATTTTGGTGGCACCTCCAGCGGTGCTCCATACATGGTGATGGAATATGTCAAGGGAATCACTCTGGAGCAATACCACAAAACCTACGGACCATTACCGTGGGAGCACGCCGCGAAGATCTTTGTTGGCGTTACCGATGCGTTAGCCACAGCACATCAGAGAGCTGTTTTTCATCGAGACTTAAAGAGCTCGAACATTCTGATTGTTGGGGACAATCATATTGCAATGGAAGTGAGGATAATTGACTTTGGAATCGCATCCGTCAAGCATGTCATACAAGAACCGACTATAGTTCAGGGTAATACAATTGTTGGGACGCCGGCCTACATGCCTCCAGACCAGGTCAACGGTCTGCCTTATGACGCTCGAAGCGAAATATATTCGCTCGGTTGTGTCTTTTTTGAGAGCCTTACTGGAAGGGTACCGTTTGAAGGTGATACCGCCCTCGAGACCATAGCAAAACATGTAAATGATCCTGTACCGGAATTGAGCGATTATCTAGCTGATGACTTTCCAGACGGTCTGCAAATCATCATCGGCAAATGTCTCTCGAAAGAACCGAAATTGCGATTTCAATCCATGTCAGAACTCAGGGAAGCGCTGAATGTCTTATGCTCTGTTCCTGAAGATGGCCCAATCGATACGAGAGTCGATCCCAGAACTGGTTCTGCATTTTCGGCTGTGGCGGTCCTTCTCATTCTTGCTTTTGTCGTGCTTGGTGCATTCTATGCATTGGAATCGGGCAGTTTTTTGAAGCCCGAAAAGAAGAAGATTCTAACGGTAATCAACTCAACTGAGTCCTATCGCCTGGAAGAACTCGCGCGCAATCAGATGGCGGAAGGCAATTACGCACAGGCTCTTCAAACAGCCAACCAGGCGATCTCATGTGACAAATACAACGAGCGAGCCATTGAAGCTAGAGGATTAGCTAATTTTCTCAATGGATCACCAGGACGAGCAAGAGCCGACTTCACGAAAGTAATTTCCTCATCGGGGGATAATCAGACTATCGGGGCAGCTAAGTATCACCTGGAGATTCTCAACAGAGCAACTGGAAAGAAGAGTGGAGATCTTCCACACAGGGGTGACTACATTCCAATGAGCTGGGAGTTGAAAAAGTTTGCTCCTTTTTTGAAAGAGGAGAAAATCATATCTGATCAAGTCAACCCTCTGTCTGCAATGAATGTTAGTCAGATTGGAAAAAGCGCAATTTTTATCAAGAGTGGAAACGATGAAACTCTAGTAGGACTTAAGCCAACACCACAACGTAATACCCTGATATTGCGTAATGGATTCTACACTAAATCTGGGTTTCAGAAACTCAAAGGCTGGCCCATTCAAACATTAGTCATGGACAAAGTTACGTGTACAGAAGATTCTCTACTAGCCTTGTTTCCACTTACGAGGCTCAAAAATATTGAGATCGAACGTAATAACTTATCAAATAAGGTCCTTCTCAAACTTACCGATTCCCCGATTGAGTCGCTCTCCCTGATCGATTGCTCCCTGGATCCAAAGCCATTTTTCGCACTAAAAAACTCGAATCAGCTCAATAGTATAAGTTTGATTCGCTGCGAGCCGATCGACGGGAACGATTGGAAGGACCTCGTTACACTTCCTATAAGATCAGTTACCTGGGTTCCGCCCGAGACTTCCAGCAGTAGTACGCGGAGTTATCCGCCAAAGTCTTTACAAGTAATTTGCAACTTGCCTCACCTCAATCTGCTCAGCCTCGACGCCAACGCGCTCGACGATACGAACACGAAGGCATTCAAAAACTTGAGTCGATTGGATACGTTAGTCTTAACGCGTTCGCGTTGCTTGTCCGAAAGCTGCATGTCCGAAGTGTGCAAGATCAGGTCACTGAGAACACTCGGTCTGGCTGGAGAGATTGCGTCACCGAAGGTCCTTTTGCAGTTACGGACGAAAAGGTTGCATACGCTGCGGCTTGAACATCTAGAAATTAATCCTGGTCTGATTTTTGCACTATCGAAGCTAAATGTAGAGAAGCTGGAACTCAGCTTGCAGTCTGGGGATCCGAAGTCACTCAAGTTCCTGGCAAGGAACAAATTCGTTCGCCGAATAGTGATAGCTGAGGACACCGCCGGAATGGTGACAACCGAAGACCTGAGGCAACTTAGCAGAGCGATGCCACATTGCAAAATAGAGAGATTAAGTTATAGTGCAATCTATTAATCGGTGTGACATTTCACGCCTGGGGACTTGTTGCTAGTGTGTTCTTGGGTATTCGAACTGAGACTAAGCCTTTGGAACCTGCAGCCGAAATGTTGTTCCCTCGCGAGAAGCGCTCGTGATCCAGAGAGAACCGCCATGGGCAATCATGATCGCTTTAGCAACGGCCAAGCTAATGTTACTTCTCTGTTTTGCGCTATTACTGTCTGTGAACTCAGGTTGTTTGTATCTTTCAAAAATCGTATCCAGCTGCTCTTTTGGAATCTCGGGCCGATAGTCGGTAATTTTCAGTTCCACAAACATTTCTTGTTCGCTCGCCTCAATCTGGACAGAACCTCCTTCCCGAGAGTTGTTCACGGCGTCGAGAAGTATGGTTGAAATCACTCTCAAGATCCGCTCCGAATCGGCATAAATCAATAGATTTTCGCTCACATCAATCTTGATTCCAACCTTCTTTTGATTTGCGATTTTGTGTACGGAATCCAGAGCCTGAGCAACCACTCTAGACAGGAAGAGCCGGGTAATCTCAAGATCCAACTTGCCGGCTTCAAACTTCTCGAGATCGAGCAATTCATTGATTAATGACATTATTTTGACGACGCTTTTCTGCGCGTTATCGAGCTTATCCTGCAATTTGCCAGGCAGAGGACCAAAAGCTCCGCCGGTGGCTAGCTCAAACGTGGCAACAATGGCTGCTAGCGGACCGCCAATGTCATGACTAAGCATTGCCACGAACTGTTGCTTTGCATTTTCGAGAATCTTTTTGTCTGTGATATCATGCCCGACGCACATGTAGAGTTTTTGATCGGGTATCCATATAACAGACCAGGCAAACACTTTTCTCGCTCCATCGGTCGTCAACATCCCAGTTTCTAACTCATGTCGTTTACCACCTTCCTGCTGCGCCACCTTAAGCACTTCGCGAAAAGCGTCACGACTATCGGGTGATAAGTAAACAACTAGATGTGATTGCAACACATCATCGCGTGCATAGCCAAGTGTCTTTTGAAATGTTTCGTTGACCCTGATTATTCGACCACTTCCATCAAGCGCAAATATTGTATCGGTGGCGTTGTCGAAGTTTGCTCGCTCTCTATCTAGAGAGTCTTTCATTGCAGTGGCAGCATTGTAAAAGACCTCCTCACACTCAGCAATTTCATCGCCTTCTCCAGTCGTCAACGGCAACAGTTGCTGATCGAGACCCAATCTGACACTGTTGCTTTTCAGGCGAGCAATCCTCTCTCTGATATTGTTGCCGAAGTAAATGGCGAGAAGAGCGCTCAGCAAGATGTTGGTTGTAATACCAATAAGAAGCCAACCTCTCAAGAGAAGACGTGTCCATTGATTTCTTTGCCTCATTTCCTCGTCGAGATCTGTTTGATAGGCGAGCAATTCTTGGGTGGCGCTTTCCTCCTTGTCCAGAAGTTCGCCGAACCTGGCGATAACCAGAGCACGATCTAGCATCGACATTCTACGCAGAGTGTTGGCGTCTTTAAACTCAGACTGAGTCTTCGCGGAATCTAAAATGTATCCCATTTCTTTCCAGGTCGATTGCACTTTATCCAATGCAGATGTCTGAGATGGAATGGATGCACTCATTGTTCTTATTCTTCCAATCAATGCATTAGTGAATGCAAGTTTTTCCCGAAATTCGATCTCCGCTCCTGGCTCTTTAGTCAACACGTATTCGCAAAGCAAGAAACCTATCTCATCACCCCTAATTTGTTGGAGTGCTTCCTGAACGGCTTGGGCCTTGCGCTGTACAGCAACTTCTTCATCCGCCCTATCAAGCAAGAAGAGGAAAACGGCAATGAAGGCAACTTCAAACGCAAGCGGTATCGTGATAATGGCAAGCCACTTGTGAAAAACTCGCATAGATCACTCAGGTCCTGTCTCATCTGATTCCAGAGCCTTGATCTTGAACCAGAACGTGGATCCCTGACCAACTTTGCTCTTTACTCCCAGCGTGCCACCATGAGCCTCAACTATCGCCTTACATATCGCCAAACCTAGCCCAGTCCCCTGCTTGTGAATTTGTTGCGGCTCATGCACCTGCTCGTAAGGCTTGAATATCTGATTCTGATACTCTTCCGGTATTCCGGCTCCGAAATCCGTCACACGAACCTCGACGAATTCACCGACTTTCTCCGCCACAACCTCGACAATACCTTGCTCTGGCGAGTACTTAATGGCATTCGACAAAAAGTTGATCAATACCCTTACAAGCCGCGGAGCGTCGCCCGAAAGACATGATTGATCGCTAGACGTGTGGATTTCTATTTTTTTCCTTTCCGCCATCATCTTCAATGCGTCCGCTGAAGTTTCGACGATCTCCGATATTGATACCACAGACAATGCCAATGTCATTTTGCCTGGTTCCAGCTTGTCCAGATCCAGCAATTCATCAATCAAACCGATTAGTCTATCTATACTCTTCTCCACCCTCTGAAATATAACTGTACCCTTGGCCGGCAGCCACTCTGTCTCACTACTCACGATATCGTCTACCGTCTCCTTGACGGATGAAAGCGGAGTCCTCAAATCGTGGCTCAGCATTGTCACGAAGTTTTGCTTCGCTTTTTCCAACTGGTTCCTTTCGGTCGTATCGTGAGCGACGCAGTAGTAAGTTTTTCTCGACGCCTCCCACATAACAGAGAAAACGTATTCTCTTAGTTCTCCCGTTTTAGAACACACCGTCACGTCGATTTGTGCGCTGGTTTCTCCACTCTTTTGTAATGACGAAAGCAAACCAACCATTTTCGCTCGATCATCGTGGTGCAGATAATCGACGATATGAGAATTTAATGCTTCAGAGACATCATCACCCAGTGCTTCGCAAAATGCGTAGTTGACCCTTTCGATCAAACCGTCGCTATTCAAGCAACAGATTACATCGGCCGCACCATCGAACATCGCACTTTCTCTTGCGAGCGAAGCTTTCAACATGGTCGCAACCTGATGAAAACTCTTATCGAGATCCCCCAACTCATCGGAACCCATCGACGACGGCTGGAGCTCCTCGCCCCGAGAAAGTCTGAGGCTGTTATCTCGAAGGTGTGAGATGCGTCTTACACTGTTGAT
>CAZISK010000108.1:0-13385 GCA_964541355.1 uncultured Candidatus Obscuribacterales bacterium | reverse complement strand
CCAGTGTGAGCAAAAGTCTCGCCACGCGGCTGGGGACCTGACGAAAGACCAGATCTTCAATGCGCGCTTGCGCCTGTTTCAATCGGCTGCCCAGGATTTCAATCAACCTGAGCCCGAACTCCGGATTTTCACGTATATAGTTTTGAAATGCTTCGCGGGAAATCTGAAAAATTCTCGCCTCTTCAAGAGTCTCGGCATAGCTGTCATGCTCGCCATGATCCCAGGCCGCTTCGCCGATAAGCTCTCCGGGTCCAAGAAGAGCCAGGATCACCGTCTTGCCCTCGGGAGAAAGTCGAGTCACGCGCACACGACCCTTTTCAATAAAGTAAATTGCCTCACAAGGGGTGCCCGGTGAAAAGAGCATATGATGCTTGGGCAGCTCGAGCTCTTCCAGAATTCCAAGCAGTCTTCCAAGTTCGACCGGGCTGAACGATTCGAAAATTTCACTTTGACGCAAGCTGACCAGCCGCTGAGCTGTCTTCATATCGCCCTCCCGCCGCTGGAACCGATTCATGGATCCACCACTATGAAAAATGCGGCAAACAAACTTTCGGCAAAATTTAACTCATCCATTGAACTCGGCCACTTCAGTTGCCGTCTAATAGATAGGATCCACATATAAGACATTTGTTGTCTAACAACCTTTTTATACCCCTCACCTGATCTTTATAACCTGAAGGATGCTTGCAAAAGCAAGCAGAAGTTGACTCGCGACTGACATATCTAGTAGCCGTACAAGAGGCTCAATTGGAGTCTTGTAATCAGATCGCTATAATGGCGTGAAGCGTGAAAACGCACCAACCATGCGCCATACAAGCGATATGCAAAGGCTATAGCAAAGTTGCCTGTTCTACCATGCACCCTCAGGTGTTGGCACCAGTTAGACTTTATAAGGAGTACACCAATGGCTTTAGTAACTAAAGATAAATCTGGCAAGACCACACCAGACAAAACGGGCAAAACAGCAGGTTCGCAAATGACAGACGAGAATCAAGAAAAAGAGACAAGCTCGTCGAAAGAGAAGGAAGCTTCCTCTTCTAAAGAAAAGGGACCGAAAGGACAAGACTTGACCCCTTCGGTTGATCGTGTCAAAGCGCTTGGAGTCGCTATGGACGCCATCAAGAAGCAATACGGCGACGGCTCGATCATGAAGCTCGGCGATTCCAGGAATCAACACGTCGAGGTGATACCAACTGGCGCAATCACTCTGGATCTGGCGCTTGGCGTTGGCGGTTTGCCCCGAGGACGGATTATCGAAATCTACGGACCAGAGTCATCCGGAAAGACCACGCTTGCTCAGCACGTCGCAGCCGAGGTTCAAAAGCGCGGTGGCATCGCTGCTATCGTCGATGCCGAGCACGCACTTGATCCCGAGTATGCCCGAGCACTAGGAGTAAATGTCGACGAATTATTGATCTCGCAGCCGGATACCGGCGAGCAGGCTCTTGAAATTACAGAGCAGTTGGTTCGCTCCGGAGCAGTCGATCTTGTGATCATCGACTCCGTGGCAGCGCTTGTTCCCAAGGCTGAGATCGAAGGCGAGATGGGCGATAGCCTGCCCGGACTGCAAGCCCGCTTGATGAGTCAGGCGCTCCGCAAGCTTACAGCAGTAGTCTCCAAGACACGGACCACCGTGATCTTCATTAACCAACTTCGCATGAAGATTGGCGTCATGTACGGCAACCCGGAGACCACGACCGGTGGCAACGCACTCAAATTCTACGCATCCGTCCGCCTGGACATCAGAAAGATCGAGACACTCAAGAAAGACAGTCGAGAAATCGGCAATCGCGTCAAGGTCAAGGTCGTGAAGAACAAAGTAGCGCCACCCTTCAGACTGGCCGAATTCGACATTATCTATGGAAAAGGCATCAACTCTGTCGGTTGCCTCCTCGATGTAGCCGTCGAACTCAATCTCGTGAAGAAGGCCGGTGCCTGGTATAGCTACAAAGAAGAGCGTATTGGTCAAGGCAGAGATGCCTCTATCGCCTTCCTCGAGCAAAACTCGAAGATCTACAAGGAGCTCGAGGCCTTGGTCAAGGTCGAATTGGCTACTAAAATCAACGGCTAACAAAATCACTACCGAGAGTGGCAACCATCACAAAAAAGCAAGACAAGACCAAGCCTGCTTCGGCGAAGAAGGGCAGTAGCGTCAAATTGATGACGGTCAGAGATTTTCTCTGGTTGACCGGCTTCGGATGCCTGCTTGGTCTGTCTTGTCCCGGTATGAATCAGTGGTACCTGGCTTGGCTAGGGCTGGCACCGCTCATCCTGGCAATAGCTGCAAGCAAATCGGTCTGGCAAGCCGGCGTTCGCGGGCTGGTCTTCGGCATGGCCTTCAATCTGGTCTACCTCAACTGGTATCTCGGTCTCCAGCCTCTAGCCTGGCTCGGATTCAATCAGTGGCAGGGTTGGCTTCTGGCTATGGCAGCCTGGACGATTGTCTCTTTTCACCAGGCGCTCATCGTGGGACTCTTCAGTCTGGCCGCCAGACTGGTACCGATGACAGGTGGGTTCATCCCACAAAAGATTCCTGGAGGCTGGCGTCTGCCAGCCGTCCTCACGATACCGCTTCTCTGGGTTCTGATCATCAATAAATTGGGCAACGCTCCCAACGCGCTAGGCGTGCCGTGGAGCATGCTCGAATACACGCAGTATAAGCAACTGCCATTGATTCAAATCGCTTCCATAGTTGGCGGCATCGGTATTGGATTTCTAATAGTGATGGTCAACACCAGCATCGCGTCCCTGGTTGCGACGATGACCGGCAAATCACTCTACAAGTCTATTAGCGCGTCCGAAAAGAAATTCGCGATTGTACAGCTCTCGATTGTTTTGCTCCTGATACCGGCGGCCATCGGCGTAGGGCACTGGCAGACGGCGAGATCGATACTGAAGGCGGTGACCCCGGTCGCAATCCTGCAAGGCAACATCAATATAGACATGCAGAAGACTGTCCACCGTTACACGGTTGACGAACTATTGCAGCACTATATACGCCTTCTTCCAAAGTTAAAACCCGGGCTTTGCATCTGGACAGAAAGCGCCATACCAGCCTATTTGTCCAGCGCACCGGAGATTCGCAATCTACTTGTCGATATCTGCCGAGCCCGAGGACTCGACATGGTCGTCGGCTCCATCGACAAGGATGATCGCGGACCATATAACTCTGCTTATGGCGTAAGCAGCGAAGGTCGCTTCGTGGACGAGGTTTATCACAAGCGCTATCTGGTCCCTGTCGGCGAATACGCCCCACAACTGGTGCAATACCTGCCGGAATGGGTGCGTCGATGGACAAATACACCCGCCGGCGCGGGGTTGGCATCTGGGCAGGCGGCCCAGGTGCTTGCCCTCAAGAATGGCCTGGTTGCTCCGTTAATATGTTTCGAATGTATCTCGCCGGAATTAGCGGCTGATAGCACCAGAAAAGGGGGCCAGTTGCTGGTCAACATCTCCGATCTAGCCTGGTTCCATAAAGCTGTCATCGGAGAACAGATGATTGCTTTTTCGGTTTTTCGGGCAATAGAAAACAGGAGGTACTTTGTCTTCGCGGCCAATACAGGGCCATCCGCGATTATCGATCCGAACGGAAGAATTACGGCACGATCTTCTATCGACGACACCACAGTACTGACAGGCAAAGTAGGATTCGTCTCCGAAATCACGCCATTCACAACCTGGTTCCGCTAAAGAATATTGAAACCGCAAAAAAAATCGACGCAAGTATCCTCCGGGTCGAAGACCGGGAGTTTTCTCTTTTCCACGCTCCTCACTCTCACGATCTCAGCTACGATCGCCGGCACAGCGAGCGCTCGCGAGTATAATCCGGAGATCTCACATGAGACTACTAGAAAGATTCATGAGCCCATGAACAACGACTCGGATGGGCAGAAGATCGCCAGCGAAATTCCTGTGGGTGCGCCGATTCTACCAACACAGGACCCCATTCCGAAGCCGAAGGGGAAAATGGCAAGCGCAGTAATGGAAACCACGATTAAGGCGCCATTACCGTTTGTCTGGGACACCCTTACGGATTTCTCGCTTTATCCTAAGATCTTTCCGCGCATCGCATCTTGCAAAGTTACCAAACGGACAGGTAACTACGTCTATACGGAAAGTTATCTCAAACCGTCATTGTTCATAAGACAGCTTAAGCAAGTCATCGTCAACGACCTCAACGGCAAACCTCACGTCTTGCGTTGGGGAATGCTTGAAGGCAATTTCGATTCGAGCCAGGGCTGCTGGGAATTGACACCTGAGAAAGACGGCAAGTCCTGCCATGTCAAATATACGCTCGAGTCAACGACAGATCCGATTCCGCGAGCGATAGCCGGGTTCACATTGAAGTTCGTGCAAAAGGATATTGTAAAAACCTTCAAACACGGCACTGAAAGCCTATATCAAGCAAAGGAATCGGGCAATAATGTAGCCATTTCCCCATAGGTACGGCATAGCACCGTATGCGGTGCGCACCACATACAGTATCAACAGCGATCCGTGTATTGAGAGGGCGACTCTCCTATTGAAAGTCGCCCTCCTGTTAGGTCGAATAAAGATTCATGCTACTTCTTCTTGGCTGGAAGCTGTATTTCCGTTCCTTTTGAATTCGGTTTCAAATATCGACCAGAGTCTTTGATGATACCGGCCTGCTTCAGACCTCCCGATTCAGCCGCTTTAAGCGCTTCGTCGGTCGATAATACTTTGCCGTGGAAAATTGTCAGGCTGTTTTCTCCTACGACCAAAAATGGACCGTCTTCTGACTTGAGTTTTTCTTGAAGCGAGGATTCCAATGCTGCTACTCCATCAGCACCTCGAGATTTGAAAGCGTGCAGCGCCGAGCGTGCAAGCTCGCGGTGTGCCTCGGTGAAGTCTTTGGTAGATGCCGCTTTATCAAACAACTTTGTCAGCTCGCTTGCATCCTTCAATCCTTTTCCATTCTCGACTTGCTTCCCAAAAGAGGAAATGACTTCATCAGCTTTTGTATCAACGTCACGTTTGGTTACCCAGTCATAAGTCTGTTCGCGATAATCAGAGAGACCTGCTCTGGTATATCGCGCGAGTTCAAATGCAACTCCGTATTCCGAACCTTGCTTGTGGATGTTGATGATTCCGGTATCGCTTCCATACTTAACATCGAATCCCTTATCCGAAAGTAGTTTCGAGAGTTCGTCTCCCAGCGCTGCGACCTTTTTTGGATCACCTCCACAGGCTTCCCGTGCAGATCTCATCAAGGTCGACACCTGTTCTGGTTTACCAGAGGTAATGGCTTTGGATAAATCTGATGCCAACCGTTTTTCAGCGCTATCTTTTCCATCTGATTCTTCCATTCGTGCGGATGACTCAGTTGCGCCTTCCATCGGAGTGGAAAATTCGACGACCGGAAGGTAGGGTGAGGCGACCAGTGATTCACGTTGGCTAAACTGATGCGAATGCTTCGACAAGTCTGAAAGCAGTGACGCAGACCAGTTTGTATCGGACTTAATAGCTGGGGTATCGCTTGTTTCAAATTCGGGGATCATCATGGTAAACACCTCTGCGTAGTTTGACGGGCTCGACAGAGCTCACATGCACAGAATATGTTCGATGTGTCACGGATTTATCACGTGGCGAATTCCTGGGCTATTCAGCCCTTCCAACCACAACTGTACATAGACTAGCTGAGCTGAAAATCGACACCAATTTCAACACGAGTGGTGTTACTTGCCAACCTTAATAGCGAATTTCACTTCGACTTCAACAAGAGTGCCGCCGCCTTCGCCGCCTTCATCAATGCTCTTGAGCCGACCGTAAGCTACTTCGCCCCATGCGTCTTTCGACGTAGGCGTCATTGCCTCGCCTTGTTGTACCAACTTAATGGTGTCATCGGAAGTATTCGACTTAGTCGCGCGATTGTCAAGCTGCACAACAATCGTCGTGATCCCGCCCACAGTCTTCGGCTTCTTGGTAATTTTGCCTTTACCCATTTCAATCCAAACCTGGTTGGTGGTGTTAGTGCCAACACCCCATTCCAACATCTTGACAGGTTTGCTGAGCCTGATCATACGAATACTCCCGGCCGGTGGCGAATAACACGACAACTTAGCACACTTTCTCAACTGAAGCACGAAAGCTTAGAGCCAATCAATACAGCTGTTAACGAGCATCGCTCTCGTGGCTGGCAGCCACGAGAGCCCAGCAAAACAGATGCTTTAAGCAGCGACCAACAATCTACCAACACTTGGTACTTAGACTGAAGTTCTTCGAAACACCCCTAGGAGGAACATACTATGCCTGTATTTCAACCATCGGACAAGGCGCTATCCAGTGAAGATTGTGGCAATACAGAAAGTCGTTGGCCCTCGATCGCCGCAGAAGCCTATGCCCTCCCGGGCAACAAGGCAAAAAGTCAGAAGATTGAAGTTGACAACCTCAATAGACCAGCACAGCCAGCAGAACCATACACTGCCCGGGTTGGGAACTGGGAAAAAGCCGGAACCCGTTTCGTGGACCCCAGCACTTTTGAGATTAGAAAGGACGACGATCCGATCGTTGATCAGTTGAGCAAAGAAGCAAAACTGCGCCAGACTGCTTCGGTCGAAGACGCTCGAACAACTGCAATTGCAACAACCTACTCCAATCATACAAACAAGACGGATGCGAACGCGGAACGTAGTCCCGAAGTAGAGAATACGGTAAAACAGACGGATACGCCCGACAGACCAAAGACGGATGACTTCAAAAATCCTCAGCGACAAAATGATAAGGGATTTTGGTGGGGAGAAGAAGAAGAAGCAGCAGCATTACAGCCTGCACAGTTCGGACCATACAAGGCTCTTTAGGACGAAGCGTCAACCTCACGCAGGGTTTTGCCAAGACGAACTTGTGTACTTGTTGTTCTGGTCAATTTGATCGACGACGTCTTAAGAAATGCGGCTCCAAGATTGATTTCACGGTCGGCTTAGCCAAGCGCCTCTACTATCAAGGGGAAATATTGCTTCATCGACACGTTTTTTATCTTAAAGTTAGCAAGCATCGCCTCCTGCGTGCTGCAGGCGTCATCGCTCATCATTCCAGCCAGGTCGTTGGTCAGAATGGACTTCGGCAACGCCTTCGACATCACATCCATAGTCCGACCTGAAAACTGACTTGGTATATTGACCGTCGGTCCGCTTATTCCAAGCGACCTTCGTGTCATCTCCAAAAGCTCTAACATTTGGTAGTCTTCCGGTCCGACAAGATCGAAACTCTTGCCGACTGTCTGTTTTGAATAGATACTCTGAACGATGCAGTCCGCAACATCTTCCACAAAAACCGGCTGGATTGTGTTGGTTCCACTGCCTATAAGCGGCAAAAACAGTTTGAAGGTAACAACCGGCTTCAGATGCTCAAGCAGCGGAAACTGTTCACCAAAAATGAACGATGGTCTAAAAATCGTCCAGTAGCATTTATGATTTCTTATGATCTCCTCGCCCTGCCACTTCGTCAGAAAATAACGGCAATCGGCATCCGATCGCGCTCCAAGACAGCTGACATGCACGAAGCGTTGGACACCTGCCTTCGCACCAAGCTTAGTAAGCTGTTCCACTGTCGACACATTGAGGTCTTCGAACGAGATTCTGTCGGACTCGCGAAAACAACCCGCCATATTGACTATCGCCGATGTTCCTTCAATCGCCTTTTGCAGTACTTCCGCATCGGTAATACTGCCCATAACGACCTCGACACCCTTTGCACGCCAACTGGTGATGCTGGAGGTCTGCCAATCCGCACCGCCTCTGCTGACGATCCTCAACGGATAGCCACATGCCAACATTCGCTCAATAACGAACTTGCCGAGAAATCCAGTTGCACCTAGAACCAACATCAGCTTTTTTGCTGAAACTACGGCCACATGCCTCCCCCGAAGCGGATGCCACCCATTCCACTGCCAAATCGCATGCCACTGCCGCCAATACCATATGCAGGATTGGAGTACATAGGATTACTATATGGTGAGGCAAAGCCATTATTGAAATTGACGCCGTAATTCGGTATTGGTGATTGATAGCCGAAGCCGGCTTTGCGGCCGACAACTTGTCCGGTAGTAGGATTGATCAAATTACCGGAAGTCTGATCCAATAACATGCCGGTCTGTGGGTCTGTGACGAGATTGCCGGTCGGCATACCGTAGCTGCCAACAGACATACCGCCACCAAGGAAATTTCCAATCGAGTTGATTATTTTGCCAAGCCCACCCCGATTGCGCTGCATCGGCGGCTGCTGCTGAGCAATTTGCGAATTGTCGATATCAGTGTTGCCGTCTCCATCCTGATCCATAGATTGATTTTGAACAACATTCTGTGGTGGATTGATCCCAATCGGGACCACAGCCGCCAGGCGCGCTACTCGCTCGGCTGGAGTTCTGGCTTTTACGCTCTTGTCACCCGGAAAGATAGTCGTTTCGAGCCGTTCGAGCCGTTGGATCAGTCCCTCCTGCGAATAGCTCTTGCCGAAAACTTGTCCTTCGAGAGCGTCGAGCTGCACTGTCAAACCGCCTCCGCCCTGCGAGGAGCCTCTGGGAGGAGCCACTGGGGGTTCACCACCGGGTCTGGACGCGATTAGAGGAGCTCCAGCAGAACGCCTGGAGATGCTTGGAGCCGCTGGCGGCAATTCACCCTCATCATCGGATGAACCGATAAGGCCAGCGCCCGCTTTTCCAGCATAATTTATCGAAGAGCCTCCACCCGTGCGCAGACTGGAATTGGAGCCACCCATGTAGCTCCGAGACCCGCCGCCAAAACCGTATGCACCGCTACCACCGCTGGAGATCTGCGATCCGCCGCCCGATCCCATGCCGTAGGATCCGCTGCCACCAGATCCGGTACCGCCTGGACGCCTTCCAAAAGCTCTGTTCAAATCGTCGCCGACATCTCGCCCACTGAAAGAACGACCCGAATCTCTCGGGCTCACACCAGGATAGCTGCGTGCCACCGGTGCGCTAGGCTCGGGGTAGTCTGTCGAGTCGTCGTCTTCCTCATTCCACTCAGCGCCTTGTGGTACGCTCCTGGCAACATCAATTCCGGTTTTCTCCTTAAGAGCGTCCATACGCTCGCTCAGGTCGTTGGACTTGGAGGGTTGTCCGAATGTCTTCTTCTCCAACCTGGTCAGGCGGTCTTCCACCGCCTCATCGTCAAACTCTTTTCCGAACAGCTTTTTCTCGATAGCGCTCACTGCTGGATAAGAAGTGCCATCATCATCGCGCGCCACCGTCTTAGGAGTTGCGGCCGGTGCGGATTTCTTAGGACTGGTCGATCCACTGCCGGATGCCGTGCGATTGGCAGTTGCTGGAGGGCTGTCTCCACCGGTAGTACCACGTTCGGCGACCGGTTGATCGTCATCAGCCTCATCCACCATCTTCAATAGACTGTCTAACCTGTCTCGCTCAGGTCCGTCTTTGGCTTCTCCAAAAACCATTTTCTCCAGACGATCGATTCGGCTTTCGGAAGTATCCTTCGGATAAGTGTGATGAAAGAACTTTGTTTCGAGTATCTCGAGATCCGCCCCGGGAGAAGCGCAGACACCAGGAAGCCCAATCGAAAATGCCACCAGCGCCGACACCAGAACCAGACTCTTCGCCTGGCTGAATTTAATGCTCAAAGTTCGCTTGTCGAAGGGTCGCTTTACTCTCATATCTCTCTACACCGACTGCATTAGCCACCCTGGTTGGATCAACGCCTTCACAGCCATCTTACCACGTTGAATCTACACCAATTTCCCTGATTTTTCCTGGCTTCAACAGGACATTACCCCTGCATTCACCTCTCACGAAAACCCTTGTCAACCAACCACTAGCTAGTAGAGACGGGCCAGGGCATCCTTTGTTTCCACGTTGAAAAGAAACATTTTAGGCGTAGGTAGAATACACTTTAAGTCGTAGCAGCTCACAATCGGGAAGCCTGTCGCAAAGAGCTCCCTTAAATGTGAAGCGGGCGCCGTGCTGCTTCGTCGCTCCCGGCACCTGGCAGAGTTCACTCGAGCTCAATGGAATCCTTCTAAGAAAGGCGATACGTGGACAATTCTAATGACGACACAATCCTGATTGACGGCAACGGGCTGAAGCTGGAGGATGTGGCCGCCGTAGCACGACAAAGTCGTGTGGTAGAGCTGTCTGAGACAGCGCACACACAGATCGCTGAAAGCCGCAAAATCGTGGAATCGCTATTGTCGGAGCGGCAAGTCGTATACGGCATTACAACAGGATTTGGAAAGTTTAAAGACGTCTATATCCCGCCCGAGGATAGCCTGAAGCTTCAGAAAAACTTCTTGTTTAGTCACGCCGCCGGCGTTGGACCAAGTCTCTCAGCGCCAGAGGTCCGCTCAATCATGTTGTTGAGAGTAAACGCCCTTGCCAAAGGCTACTCCGGAATTAGAAATCGCGTAGTGCGGTTGCTAATCGATATGATCAATCAGAATGTCCACCCGATCATTCCAGAACAAGGTTCTGTGGGCGCTTCCGGCGACCTCGCTCCGCTTGCGCACCTGGCGCTAGTTCTTATCGGGGAGGGGGAAGCTGAATATGGCGACAAAACCCTATCTGGCCGCGAAGCGCTTAATCGCGCCGGTCTGAGACCGGTAATCTTGAAAGCAAAAGAGGGTCTTGCTCTAACGAACGGCACTCAGGTTATGACGGCGATCGGCGCCCTCGTCGTCATGGAAGCGTTGAATCTGGCAAAAGTAGCGGACATCATAGGCGCCATGAGCCTTGAGGCCCTGCTCGGCACAAAACGCGCCTTTGAGCCGGAAATTCACAAAGTTCGCCCCCACAAAGGTCAGATTGCCTCAGCCCGCAATCTTCGCACATTGCTCGCCGACAGCGATCTGATGGAGAGCCATAAGAACTGTGGGATGGTACAAGATGCCTACTCTCTGCGCTGCATGCCGCAGGTGCATGGGGCAACCAGGCAGGCTCTGGAGCACGCTAGAGTTGTACTTGAAACTGAGATCAATTCCGCCACCGACAATCCTTTAATTTTCGAGCATGGTGTCATATCGGCGGGTAACTTTCACGGGCAGCCAGTCGCCCTCGTCATGGACTACGTTGCCGTGGCACTGTCCGAGCTGGCCAATATTTCGGAGCGCCGAACTGAACGGCTGGTTAATCCGTCTCTTTCCAACGGGCTCCCGCCCTTTTTGATCCTCAACGGCGGCTTAAACTCAGGCTTCATGATTGCGCAATATACTGCAGCAGCGCTTGTTTCTGAAAACAAGAGCCTGGCGCATCCGGCCAGTGTTGACTCCATTCCAACCTCAGCAAATCAGGAAGACCACGTATCGATGGGCACCATCGCGAGCAGAAAAGCAAGAGCAATTCTCTACAATCTCAAGAACGTCCTGGCGATCGAACTAATTTGCGCGGCTCAGGGATTGGATCTCAGAACCGGCATCTACAAACGCGGAGAAGGACAGGCCTTTGCGCCGGACGGCATCGAGACAAAGAGCCAACACCCAGGAAAAGGCGTACGCGCAGCACACGAGTTCGTCAGGAAGAATATTTCCCACCTGGGGCGTGATCGAATCATCAAACATGATATCGATGCAGCCTTCGAGCTTATCGATTCCGGCAGTTTGCTGGAACATGTGGAAGCTGCAGTAGGTGAACTAAGCTGAGTTCTCAACGGTCTGTCCTGAATGTTCATTGCAATTTCTAGTTAGCTGTTTTTCGAAGTGTTGAAATGCCGGAGAATCTTAACTAATGCTTAGTTGCAGAGGTCTTCAAAAGGTCGTGCACTGACTAGCGACGTCGATTGCGTAGCGATCATCTATCATTCGCGGGCTGCCGTTTGCAAGCCCTCCACATCTCGTTTGTTGCTACAGTGAATCGATTTCTTCTCACAGTAAGAATACGAGAAGTATGGCCGAACCGCCGTGACCAATGTACTGCTGGAAACGTGCAACAGTCCAAGCGCCAACCCCAGATTACTAAAAAAAATTGCTCCTACCATCAATCCAATTGATACTGGGCTAACTTTGCCGAAAGCGCTCATCATGTCTATCCCCTCGATTTATCTGGGTTTCAAACCACTTATAAAAGCCTAAACCGTAGTTGTGAAAAAATTGCAAAGCACACCCGCCGACTCGATCAATGTATTTTTTTGATGCAGAAACAGCAACTGGTGCACGAAACAGCTGGGTATCGATGCCTGAAGTGCTCGCAGCTAACAACCAGACACCGATCAACGAAGCTGGAATATGCAGCTTGCCACTGCCAGCGGTATCGCACTCGCCCCGGTTGCCAACCTCTGCGGCAATCTCACATTGGCGGCGGGCAGCTCCATCACCGCTGATTAATCGGAAAGAACCTATAACAGATTAGCGCAGTGCACCTGAAGCAACGATCCGGCCACTCTGAATGGTACGTGCTTGCTGTAGTTGTTGCCGTACTTCCATACGTGCCTGCTTCAAGCTTACTGCCTGCCTGGCGAAAGAAATGTTCTGCATGCCGAGAATGACCAGGCACGGAACAAAGACAACTGCCAGAAGCTGATGCGAGAAAGCAAAGTTGTTGCGGTTAAAGGACAGTTGGCGACGTCTTCTGTCTTCCAGCTTCTTAGGTCGCAGGATTTCGGTAGTCTCTTGAAACTCCTGCCAGGTCATTCGTGCATGGCTGGCACTTATCATAAGAGGTGTGCCATTTTTTGTTGTTATGCTGACAAGAGAATCGATTTCAAATTGCTCATCGGATTCTTTAGACATAGCTCTACCTCTGGATTATCTTTATGATAGTCTTCGTTGTGATCTATGTATATTCGGAAATCTCAGTTAGCAGAATCGCTTATAGAACAAGCACGCGGTGCATGACACCTGCTTTTCGACGGTTTCGATCGGAGTCAGGTATGAGTTTGATGACCACGTCACGGAACAGGAGCGTGAGTTGCTGAGGTTCGACCGTTCATCTGAAATTGCAGAACATTGCCGAGTCCCATCTGTAGCGACTTACATGGTTAGAGACGGCGTCGCGAACGCGTACATGCACCCTTAGCTAAAATAGGTTTTGGCCAAGTACAGCGTTCGTCTGAACCTAAATCAAGGTCTACGCCATTGGTATCTCGAAGCAACTTGCCTGATTCTAAGTGCTGAAGAGATCTCTGTCGTGGCTCTCTAAGTTTGAAGTTGTTTTTGTCCATCTGTCTGTCGAGTTTAGTTATTGGTCCGATTGGAGTTGAGGTTCGCGTTTGACGAATAAGCAGTACGCAGGTTTCGTTGCTCCAATGTCAATTGCTCTTCATGAAACAAGCCTTGCGCTGTATGTTTACCATTCCAATGCATGCACCAACTGTATGCAAATTCACGATCAAATGGGCGATGAGGGATTCGAACCCCCGACCTTCACGGTGTGATCGTGCTGCGCTACCAACTGCGCTAATCGC
>CAZISK010000107.1:0-13391 GCA_964541355.1 uncultured Candidatus Obscuribacterales bacterium | reverse complement strand
AAAATCCCAATTCCGGACTGGACTGCTCGAGGCGTGGCACATTTGCGGGATTGATCGAGAAGATACCGTATCTACGGGAATTGGGTATTACAGCAGTCGAACTGATGCCAATTCATCAGTTCGACGAGAATGATGCAAGAGAGGGAATGACAAACTACTGGGGTTACAGCACGGTGGGATTCTTTGCCCCTCATCATCGATATTGCGCTGCCGATGACCCGCTTTCTTCAATAAATGAGTTTCGCGATCTAGTCAAGGCATTGCACAAAGCCGGAATCGAAGTCATTCTCGACGTTGTCTTTAATCACACGGCCGAGGGAAACGAGTTTGGTCCAACAATCTGTTTTCGAGGACTCGATAATCCCACATATTACATACTAAATGCGCAAGATCAATCTCGATACGAAAATTACAGCGGCTGCGGCAACACAATCCGAGCCAATCACCCCATTCCCGGAAAGTTGATCATGGATAGCCTGCACTACTGGGTGCAAGAAATGCATGTTGATGGGTTTAGGTTTGATCTGGCGACTGCACTTGGCCGAGGCATTGACGGGACTCCTCTGGAACGTCCTCCAATTTTGTGGTGCATCGAATCAGATCCACTTCTGGCAGGGACTAAGCTAATCGCTGAGGCATGGGATGCTGCAGGACTCTATGGGGTAGGCCGTTTTGTCAATGTCGGTCATTGGTATGCCGAGTGGAACGGACCATTCCGTGATGATGTTAGAAGATTTGTCAGAAGCGATAAGGCAACGGTCAGGGAGCTTTCTCAGCGAATCGCCGGAAGCCCGGATCTATACTCCGACCCTGCTCGTGACATTGGGCGGAGCATCAACTTCATCACCTGCCATGACGGCTTTACCTTGAACGATCTCGTTTCCTACAACTCTAAACATAATGAGTCAAATGGTGAAAACAACCAGGACGGAACGACTGAGAATTACAGCTGGAACTGTGGTATTGAAGGCCCAACTGAAGATGAAAGTATCCTGCGACTCCGTACGAAACAGATCAAAAATTTGCTGACGATATTGTTTGTTTCGTACGGGACACCGATGCTTCTTATGGGGGACGAGATTGGAAGAACTCAAAAAGGAAACAATAATGCATATTGTCAGAATAGCCCACTGGGCTGGTTCGACTGGGATCTGGTTATCGAGTCAGCCTCGTTGTTTAGATTCGTCCGGCTGCTTGTAAGTCATGCTCGAGCCCTTAGACTCATTCGACTGCAAGAGCGTTTGTCTCCGTTCACAAGCGCTTTTTCTCCGTCGATCGCCTGGCACGGAGTACAACTCAACTGTCCGGACTGGAGTGAGGACTCACACTCGATTGCCTGTACGGTTAATCATCCTCTTGGAGGACAGCGCCTGCATGTAGTGCTGAATGCTTTTTGGGAGCCTCTGACATTCGAGCTGCCGAAGGTATCTCCAGGGTACTGGCGCAAACTGATTGATACATCGAAGGAGTCACCTTTCGACGTCATTGAGATAGCAGACACATTGCCGATCGAAGGAGGAAGTATTGTGGTCGACGAGCGATCATGCGTTGTGTTGATCGCTTCTGATACGATTATCCCGGAGTGTGGGAGTGCACTATCTGTAGTGCATACTAGAAAGGGCGGTGAAAAATGATGGCATACGTTGTTAGGCGCACTGAGCGTCATAGGTACCCGCCAACCATGAATTCGAAGATTCTACTAATTGTCTTTGTCTTGTTTCTTGTTATGCCTAATTGCCGTGCAGAAGAGGCCGGTCACAAGGAGCACAATCCTGACAGGTCTTCTACAGGGACTTGGGCTTCCATAAAAGATCTGACGGCCACCGAGCAAAGAATCCTGGACTGTATCAAGAAGGGTGAATATAAGACTGCCAAACAGATTCTGCAACTAGCTTTACGCGCAGAAGGACTTCCTGAGAGGAACAACTTGTTGAGCCTATTGAGTTATGTGGATCTGCAATTGAGTAACAAATCAGCTGCCATCAGAGATTTATGTAAAATCGATCAAACATTGCAGACGCCGAGACAGAAGGTTTTGGTCCAAAAGCTTATAGCCGATATGCATTTAAAGAGTGGAAAGGAGTCGTATGCGATTTCCGCTTACAAGGAAGCCCTTGCTTCCTGCGCAGAGCTCGATCGAAATGACCCGCTAGTGGTCGATATCCTGCAGCCGCTGATTGGTCGACTCCTGCACAACGAAGAATACAGAGAGGCACAGCCATTTGCCGAACGATTAATAGATATTTGCCGTGAGAGGGCACACTCTAAAGATCTTTACGACGAAGCCTCTCTCTTTTATGCATATTGCAAGTTGTTGCAGATTTATAGGGAAACAAACATGAGACTGCACCAACAAGTGCTGGCAGAGATGATGCCGTTTCTCGACCGACTACTAAAGCTGCGTTCTGCTAACGAAGGCGACACCATTGAGAGTGAGTCCGCGGCATTCAACGAAATTCAGAATTCGCTGCTTCGTTCGTGCGTCGCGAATAATACGCCGGCCAGGCTTTCAGATTTGTTGTGGCTCGATCAGCAATTTCGTCCGCTTTCTCTGCCACTCATTGATTGGCAACCTGAAGGGAGAAATCCGAAAGCCGTTCTTCTCTGCATTCATGCTCTTGGGCTTGAAAATAGAGCGTTCATGCCTTTCGGCAGGGCAATGGTCAAGAAAGGTTTTGCTATTTACGCAATGGATGTTCGAGGCTTTGGTGCCTGGCAGTCGGATTATGGATCTGAGACCGTCCATTTCAAGCGCGCCCTGGATGATATTCGGGTGTTGATACAGATCCTAAATACAAGGCATCCAAACCTCCCGGTTTTCTTAGTCGGTGAATCCATGGGGGGCGCTCTGGCACTTAGAGCGGCGTCGGAGTTTGGCTGCAAGATCGACGGCGTGATCTCTTCTGTTCCTTCAGCAGAGCGTTACGGTGAAGCGAAAATGGCATCTAAGGTCGCTCTGCATTTCTTGCGCAATCCGAATAAGCCATTCAATATTGTGAGCGATATTGCATCACAAGCGACAACGAGCAAGGATCTAATTCAGGTTTGGAAGAACGATCCAAAAGCGAAGATTGGACTTTCGCCCATCGAGTTGATTGAATTTGATCGGTTTATGAAGACGACAAAAGCGCGCTGCTCGTTGATCAATAAGCCGGTCATAGTAGTCCAGGGACTCGCGGACAAACTCGTGAAGCCAGCTGGAACCTATGAAATGTTCAACAAGGTAAACTCAAGCGACAAAGCCCTTATCCTCATAGGCAACGCCGACCATCTTATTCTTGAGACGACAAATCAGTCTGAACTGCTGCTAGAGGGACTTTCAGCATGGCTCCACAAACACATCAATAAACAGAATGCTTTTCGGAATTCTGAGTAACTGCTCGTCTTAATGTTGTGTGGACTGAAACGCATCAGAATCAACCGGAAGGCTGATGCGAGACATGGATAAGTTTGCGCAGAATGTTTCGGTCCGAGTGCTCCCTGCTGAAAATATCGATCCTGGATTTAATGTCAAACGATTGAACGAATTTCGTTCAATCGTTTATAATAAGAAAGCGGATAGCAGGAGACCCGATTGATGACTGGACTATTAACAAAGCGCGAAAGAATAACATCGGCAGCCCGTGAACTCTTCATCTCTCAGAGCTATGAGAAGACAACCATGGAGGAGATAGCCCGCGGTGTTCCTATGAGCAAGGCTACTCTCTATACAGAGTTCAAGAACAAAGAAGAAGTTCTGCTAGAAATTTGTCGCACTCACATCGACGAAATGAATCTTCGTGTTGCAGCAATTGTTGAAGCTTCTGAAGAGGACTGCATCACAACGCTCAAAACGATATTGGTGACATTGGCGGAGGGTATTTATGGCGTGGTGGCAAGCTTGCGAAGCCCGGAGGCGCTCATTTTCGAAAGTGGCCGTCTTCAAGCCAAGCTGTTAGATCGCACCGCACGAATGCCCCAGATCATTCAAATTTTGTTGGAGAAAGCCAAAGACAAGGGCGAAATAGATAATCAGACGGACTCGCAAGCTGTCACGCGAGTTCTTCTATCGGCGCTGACCTCGTACCTACCGCCATATCATAGACATTTTACAGAACCATCCCGTCCTTCCCTGGAATCACTGAAAGGAGACCTCTCTGTTTTGCTCGACCTCCTATGTGGCGGACTGACGAGCCAGAGAGCACGCAACCAGAGGTTTATATGAATACTACAGCTCCATTGATGCCGCGCTCCGATGAGCTTGATTGTGAGCTCGAACAGTCGTTTCGTACCGAAGACAAGTCACAGCTGGAGCAATTGCCCGGCCCTGAAAAAACTTGCGAAGAAGCCGATAACGAACAATCGCACAAGCATTCGGATGACAAAAAATCGCCAGGCAAACCTGGTCTACCACCGCGTCAATTGGTGATTGCTTTGACTATCGTGCTGTGTGTGCTTGGGGCTATCGTTGGATACCCGAGTTTGCGCGAGTTTCTCTCGACCGAGCAGACGGATGATGCGTATATAACTGGTCACGTACATCCGGTGAGTTCCAAGATCGCTGGCACTATCGATTCGGTTGTCGTTAAGGATAACCAGTGGGTGGAGAAAGGCCAGTTGCTTGCGACGATCGATTCTAGAGATGTACAAATTGAGCTTGCCAAGGCTCAGGCCCATCTTTCCAAAGTTGAGCGCGATGCGACAGCTGCGAAACATGTGGTTCTATATGCGGTGCGGAATAAATCGGCAGTTGACGAGAATGCCGTTGGAAGCATAGGTCAAGCTGAATACTCAATCACCAAAGCAGAAAGCGGAATCAAGGCGGCACAGTCCGATGTTGCAGTAGCTAAACAGCTGCTGATTGAGCGCGAAGCAAAACTCCACAAGGCCAAACTAGATCTGGACCGCTATACTGCACTGGCACAGGAAGGTGCTGTCAAGCTTGAGAGCCTGGACGAAGCTCGCAAAGAGTATGATGTCGCAGTTGCCGCAAAAGATGCAGCAGAAGAGTCCGTGGGACAGGCTAATTCAAGGCTGAAACAGGCATATGCAGACTTGAAAATTAGTCAATCACAATTGGTGAATGCAAAGTCAATAGCGCTGCAGGCGGAGGCCGCTGACGCTCAAATCAGCGTTAATGCAGAACAAGAAGCATCGACTCGAGCAGCGATCAACGAAGCTCGGGCGGATGTACAAAATGCGAGATTGAGGCTGAGTTATACAAGGATTGTTGCGCCAGTGTCAGGACGGGTTGGCAAAAAAAGTATAGAAGAAGGACAAAGAATTCAACCCGGAACACCTCTTCTGGCTCTCGTAAGTAAAGATAAATGGATCGTGGCCAACTTTAAAGAAACACAGTTGAAAGACATGCGCGTTGGGGATGCGGTCAAAATTAGAGTAGACGCTTTCGGCGATCACGAGTTCGCGGGACGAGTAGAAAGTTTTTCACCGGCGTCTGGTGCTTCATTTGCGCTGTTGCCACCCGATAACGCTACCGGAAATTTCACGAAGATAGTCCAGCGTATTCCGGTCAAACTTGTCTTCGACAAGAATAGCCTCGGCGAGTTCGAACGATTGATCGTTCCCGGTATGTCTTGCGACGTGAAGGTGAAGGTGCGTTAGATGAGTAGTCCAACACCTTCCAGTGCTGTCGCGAACGAAGCAAATGGCGCCGGCAAGAGTCAGTCTGTTTCTTTTGTAGGCTGGGTAGTCGTTCTAACCGCATGTTTGGGCGCCTTCATGGCAGTGCTGGATATTCAAATCACGAATTCATCTTTGGCCGATATTCAAGGCGCGCTTGGAGCAACTATTGATGAGGGATCTTGGATCTCAACATCATATTTAATTGCCGAAATAATTGTAATCCCGCTCAGTGCCTTTCTTTCAAGGGCTTTCGGGCTGAAGCATTATTTGCTCGTTAACAGCGCTCTATTTGTGCTTTCGTCTTGTTTGTGTGCAATGGCACACGATCTGCCGACGATGATTGTTTTTCGCGCATTACAGGGCTTTTCTGGCGGAGTGCTAATTCCATTGGCTATGCAGATTATTTTGGAAAAACTTCCCCAGTCTCAACAGGCAATCGGATTATCGCTGTTCGCAATTTCGGCCACGTTTGCGCCAGCCATAGGACCGTCGCTTGGCGGTTGGATTACAGCCAACTACGGTTGGCAATACATCTTCTATCTGAACGTACTGCCTGGGATCTTCATGATTCTTGTCCTTGGAGCTTTTCTTGAGAACACTAAGGCGGAGTATTCCTTGCTGAAACACGGCGATTGGTCGGGAATTATCTCAATGGCTATTGGATTGGGCTGCCTGGAAGCAGTGCTTGAGGAAGGTAACCGAAAAGACTGGTTCGGTTCCGATCTCATCGTTCGCCTCAGTATTGTTTCGGTGGTATTTCTGGCAATATGGCTATTTATCGAGCTTAGAACAAAAGAGCCTTTCATCGATTTGAGGCTCTTTTTGAAGCGAAACTTCTTTTTCGCCGGTGTTGTAAATCTAGCGGTCGGAGCAGGACTCTACGGTCCTCAGTACAGCTTCTCACTATATTTGTCGCAGATTCAGGGATACAACGCCCTTCAGATCGGTGAGGTCATGATGTGGTTCGGTATTCCGCAGTTAGCTGTAATTGTCTTTGTCCCCTGGCTTACCGAAAAAATTGATGGGCGTATATTGATTTTTGTTGGTTTGTGCCTGTTTTTGACTGGATTCGCCATGAACGTGTCCATTGACTATTATGTCGCCGGTCCGCAACTTGTGATACCACTTGTAGTCCGCGCTATTGGTTTACCCCTCATATTCGTGCCGCTCTCGGCGATAGCAGTTGAAGGCGTGGAAAAGGACAGAATTGGCTCAGCTTCTGCTCTCTACAACATGATGCGCAACTTGGGCGGATCTTTTGCAATCGCCGGCGTCTCTACCTTGCTGACGAATCGGGAAAAGTTCCATTCACAAATAATTGGAGACACCGTATCGATTTACTCACCCATAGTTCGAGAACGCTTGGACGCACTCACAGATGCATTCATGTTGAAAGGATTTGATCTTGTCACTGCGCAACAGCAGGCAATTGCAGTCGTGGACAAAACAATCCGCCGCGAAGCAAATCTTTTAGCATTCGGCGACAGCTTTTTTGTGTTTGCAGTTATCATGGCGTGCGGCTGCGTCGCCAGCCTGTTTCTCAAAAAGAGTAGCGGAACAGCAGCTGCTGGAATGCATTGAATGAGGAAGACACTATTTCATGAAATACGCAGTAACGACAGTAAAGAAGGGAGCGACTCGATGAGGAGCACTGCTAGAGGTCAAAGTTGAGCAGCAATACTGGTAAACACTTCAAGCTGCTAGTACCGAGTAAATGGGCTACCGATAAGAACGCGCTTCTGCAAAACGCTAAATATAGAAAACTATCCTCTAATGGAGTACAGAAAATGACACAACCAAGACTAACCGACGCTATGGAGTCACACGACCCGAAAACAAAAGCATGGAAGGTGCGTTTCGCTTGTGCCAAGGAAGCCTACGAAATTGGTAAGTTCAGCGAATGTGAGTCGCTTCTGCATCGATTGATGGAACAAGCTAACACCCTTCAAGAATCCGTATTTGCCACAAATACCTGCCATGTAGGACTGGGAGCTGTTTACGTAGCAACAGGCAAAATTGACAAAGCCAAACACCACTTACAAATCGCTATTAAATCGCTGTCTGGTACTTTTGATGAATCACTAAAAGAGCTATCTGCTCTTGCACACCGCTTCTATGCCGAAGCCCTTCGCGAAGCTGGCGATGAAGTTGAGGCAGAGCATGAATTAGAACAAGCCGTTCAAATACTTACGGAACTTGGCATCAATTGTGCGGTTCCGCTTGCCTACGCGTTGAGCGAGCTTGCGGCGTTATACGTCACCCAAGAAAAGCTCAAGGATGCTAAAAGGTTGATCTTGTCCTCCATGGAATTACTCAAGCAAACGGTTGGTTCCGAAAACAAGGAATACATTCGAGCGAACGTGATTTCCAAAATCTGTGACTCAGCGGGTGAAGAGGAGATGTGGCAACAGATTGATGCTGGTATTTCCAAATTACAATATCACTTTGATAGTAAGCACCCGAGCCTCACGAGAGCTATTCGCTGGTATCGGAAAAAATGTCAGGAACGAGGCGAAACAGATACGATTGAAGAAATCGAGAATGGATTCGTGCATGCGTTGGGTGGCCTGTAACCATGCTGTTTATTCTAGGCACAGTATTGCTTTTAGTTGTCCTGAGAGATGTTTTTCAAAGCATGATACCGCGAGCCATGAGCACGCGATTATGTATGACCCCGTTTCTTGTGCACAGAATCTTTTGGCCTTCTTTTTCATTCGTCGGTTCAAGGATCTCGAAGCCTGGCTTGAAAGCAGATGTGCTGAGCTTGTTTGTGCCCTTCACCGTGCTGGGTTTGTTGTTTACTTGGATTTGCCTTTTCGCAATATCGCTTGCTCTCATTTCATTGGCATTCGGTTCCCACTTTTCACCACCTGTCAACACATTCTTAGATGCACTGTACGTTTCTTTTACAGCGTTGTTGACGATTGGTATGGCGCCAGATATTGCCCCAAAGTCTGACGCAGCGAAATTCCTCATTTTAGGTGGGGACTTGCTTGGTATGCTTCTGATCGCCTCTGTATTATCGCTGATGTTCGGGCTTATTGCCTCGATTCAAACCAGAGAGAGACATGTCGCACTGATTACCAGCTTAGGCGGAACTCCGCCTTCTGGTAGTACCATCCTGGAAACATTCTCTCGACTGAGTGGCGACGAATGCCTGCAAACATTTTTTGATGAATGTCATCATTGGTGCGCCGATGTGCAAGAGACACATACCGCTTATCCGATTCTTCCCTATTGTCGATCCAATGATCCAAGTTCTTCATGGTTGACCGCACTCGGAGCTATTTTGGATGCCAGCTCTCTTATGCTGAGCGTGAACCCAGATAAGAGCTGCTTCTCGGCAAAAATGACGTACCTTTTGGGAAGCAAACTTATACGCGAGGTTGGAGCAATTTTCAATATGACCGCGTCAAAACAAGAAGAAATCGATTGCGATGACTTTCACCAGCTTTATATTCGCCTGCAAGCAGCAGGCTATTGCTCAAACAGCGAAGAAGATGCCAAACGGAACTTTGACTTGCTACGGCTCGAGTATTTCACCGCCCACAGATCTCTTTGTGATTATCTGCTTGTTCCAAGGACACCGTTTACGAGTGAAACTCTTTCGCGGCTTCCGAATCTTGCGACTTCACAATGCCTTAAACCCAGGCGCTAGGTGTAGTTCAGCGGTTTTAAAAGAGGAAGTTTTTACGACCTGCCGCTTTCATCGGATGTCATTTCTTCCGATTCGGACATGGTGCTGGGGGAAGTTATCCCGGTCGCAGAAGCCGGAGGAACTGGAGAGCAACGAAGTCCTCAATAAGAAATGCGACCAGTTGCTCGGCAAGTTGTCGGATCTGGAGCGTACCGTCCTGATCTGCGTTTTGGTCAGACAGGACGGGGACTGAGATCTAAATCGGCAATTCTTCTGAAGAAAGAGTCGATCTCGGCACTGTGACTGTTAGTGTGCCATCTGCCGCATGTTTTCTGACGCGGGAAAGGTTGATACCGTGAGGGACATCAATTGTGCGTGTGAATGTTTGCTCCCTGAAACCGTTAGCTGATTGATCTTTGTGGTGCCCTCTGACAATGAGCTTGTTGCCTTCCATTGAGACGTTCACATCTTCGGGCTTTAAGCCTGGTCTGGAAAGCACTAGCTGAATGTCATCCTTTGTTTGCTTGAAATCAATATCCGGTGATGATGCCAGGGTGAAAGGCGAGGCGCCGAAGAATGGGCGTGGAAAGCCGAGCGGGTGAAAGGTCTCTTTGAGCATTTCGTCAAAGACGCTATTGAAACCCGAGATCGCGCTCACCGGATAAGCAAAGTCGCTGAAGCAGTCTGTGGTTGGCCACATCGGCATCAGGGCGGACGTGTGGTGGAAAGTAATATCTGGCAGTTGCTTAGTCTTCGGGCAGTCTTTTGGCAGGAGGCTCTTAGTTGCAAATCCGCCTGCGAAGCCTACCATGAGCGTCAGGGATAAGGCTAGGATTGATCGCAATTTTGTGTTGCGCATATCTATTGATAACTCCTTTCGGTCGTAGAAACAGAGATCTTTTTTTGTGTTTCCGCGCTTCGCCAGCGCGGCATAGTGACAGTCAGGATGCCGTCTTTGAGCGACGCATCGGATAGCTCGACCTGCACTGGATAGGGCAGCCGAACGCGACGTTTAAACGATCCGCTAGGCAACTCGGACATGATTACTTTATCGCCGGAAGCCACCTGCCGCTTACCTGCGATACACAGCATGTCTGTGTTGGCGGCGAGTTCCAGGTTGCCCTGGGAAACGCCGGGCAACTCGGCTAGGACTTTAAGTACTGGGACAACTGGAGGCTGGCCGGCGACGCCGCCTGGAGCGTCTCGGGCGTAAGACTCCTTGGGATTTTTCCCGAGTGCTCTCAAGCAATCATCGAGGTGTGCGTCAGCCGGCAAATTTGCTGGATCTGCGTAGAGTGCCTCTCGATAATGATCGATGGCTTCGTGCCATTTCTTTCTCGAAGCAAGCAAATCGGCGTAATGTAAATTGGCGCTGGACAGGTTTTGTCTGAACATTGCGTTTTCCGGATCAGTTTTTACGGCTTCTTCGTGTTCGCGTATCGCATCGTCCCACAGTCCTTTGGAACCTAGCTCTCCGCCTAGGTTATTATTCTCCATTGGACTGCGAGTCATCGGACGGTCGCCCCCACTTGTTGGAGTGACAACATCGGAATGTTGCCCTTGCAATTTCTGTTTCGGAGTCTTTGTGTGATTTCCGGAATCAGCAGACCCAAGGACGAAAGCAGGCAACTCTGTGGTGGCAGAGAGAGTTGCTAGAATGATGTGGAGCAGGATCCGCAAGAAGAGGCTTCAGAGAATGGAGATAGATTCATACTGTCATATAAGGAAGTAAGAGGCAACGTCCTAGACACTTCAACTTGATTGCGGATCGAATTCGGTTTTAAACACTTAGGAACTTCGATTATTTCGAGTCCGCTTTGACAGTTTCCAACTCGATAATCTTTACTGGCGCTGGAAGGGCACCGGAGTTTAGCTTGATAGCGAGATCGACCGCCTGGTCTCTGGAAAAACATCCACTGATTTCACCGTGTCCGCCAAGAATCGCACAATTGGGGAGAGCAGCATGAATACTAGAGAATTCAGAAGACAAACACATCAGCGGGGGAATTGCGGTTGCTCCTTACTCCGATAAAGAAATCAGGTACAAACCGCTTCCGATCAATGCTACTTACGATCTCGAAAAATTCATAAAACCCTTTGGCACCCACTCATTCGATTCATGAGCCTATCTTCCTCGCCTCGTCAGACTTGATGAGAACAGTTAGATTGTGCAGAAAGTCGATCACGTCAGCAGGCGTATCTGCAGACCCAAGAGCTTGCGTTTCTCCCAATGCTCCCACCTTGAAGCTAATACCCTGGCGGTGATTGACCCAGAGAAACATTGGTTCGTCCGCATCGGAATCGCCAAAGGCTAAGTAAAGAAGATTTTCCAACTCTATTGCTAGTTCAGAAGCTATCATGTCCAGCGCTCTGGACTTGGTCCACTCGATGGGCGGGACTATCTCATAGCTAGTGGGCAGCCGCCGAAAGGATAATTCGGAATACTTTTGCTCCAGTCGCTCGATGAGGCAATGGAGATCGGTCCGATCGCTTTCCCCTAGACGGTGAAAGTGTAGGCAAATTGAATAATGGTGATTATCCAGAAACAAAGCAGGTTTGCTGACAATACAGCGACCAAGTTCCGCGTGTAATTCTGATATCTGGGATCGAGCATGCTTGGCCGCAGGATGCAAGAATTGCGCTCCGGACGGAAAACTGATCTCCAGACCGTAATTGCCCGCCAGGATTATGGACTGTGAGTCAAATTCCTTGACCAAACTACTAAGCGCACGGGCGCTGACTATCGCGACTCGTCCATCAAGAAGTCGCCCAGAATGGCTGAGAAAATCCGCTGTTGACGAGGGAAGCACAGACTGAGCCGGATTCGACCTAATTGGAACGAGGGTACCATCACGGTCAAGTATCAGGAAGTACGAGCGGTTGGCTAGGATAGGGACAATGTCGCTAAACTGAGCCGGTACGAAACCGCCGCGAGATCTGTATCTGATCATTCTAACGAGCCCCCTCTGACGCTATTGGGAACAAAGCCGACTGCTCTGTAGACGCACAGGACTATGATTTTGATAGGCATTGATTCACCGGGATTCTGGATCGGGCCTACTGGTAGAGCGTTTCATATTGATCTGTCATTCTCTCCTTGCTGAATAAAAACTCTGCACGGTGCCTACAACTCTGCCCACTAATTCCTTTAATCTCCTCGAAACGCTCGATCAGCTCCTCTACAGTATCGCCCACGATACCAGTCTCTCGATCAGAAATTACTTCGGGGACGGCGCCTCTTCTGAGGGCCATGACCGGCGTACCAGAGGCAAGAGATTCAGCGAGTACGAGACCGAATGGTTCTTCAAATTGGATCGGGCAAAGTGTTGCCACTGCCTCACTATAAAGTCTGGCTTTTTCCTGGGAAGACACTTCGCCTATGTACTCTACGCCTGGCTCCGAGAGAAGCGGCCTAACACAGTTATCAAAATACTCTTGATCGTTTTGGTCTACTTTCCCAGCAAGAGTAATTGGTACTCCAAGTCTTCGTGCTATTTTAATTGCTTCAATAGTACCTTTGGCAGCACAGATACGTCCCAAGAATAGCAAGAATCGCCGCTTGTAAGACTCGTCAAACGAGAAGGCGTCCAGATCGATGCCATTGTATATAGTGGCAACATAGTTAAGTGCGAGGGGGTAATTTAGTCGCTTATAAGCATCGCTGATCGATACGAATGGCAGGTCCCGACAAGTCAGAAAAATCTCGGCGCAGTACTCACTTACAAGATTATGATTGGTCGTAAAGGTCGGGACCTGCAGATGGCGCAGGAATGGCAATGCAGAGTAGCCCATATGGTTGTGAACAATATCGAACTGTTCCTTCATGCGTTCGAACGTCAGCAGTGCTTTCAAGTCATATGCAGGCCATCGCGTAGTCGGGATTTCTTGGGCTCGGCGGAGTCCCTCAGGTGCACAGGAGATGAGTCTTGCGGAGGTAATTGAATCTGCAGTGCCAAAAAGTGTAACTTCGTGTCCGCGACTGACGAGTTCCTCCGTGAGTAAGCTCACTACCTGTTCCGAGCCGCCGTATCCGCGAGGCGGAACACTTTCCGCGAGAGGAGCTAATTGTGCAATGCGCATAGGTCTAGCCTCATAACTGAACATTTCTAAGTTTCAATAATCACACGCAGGT
>CAZISK010000106.1:0-13398 GCA_964541355.1 uncultured Candidatus Obscuribacterales bacterium | reverse complement strand
GAATAATGACCTTATTCATATTCTCTTCGGCTTTTTTCAATGTCTCGCCGAATGGCTGGTAGAAGTCCTTCAGCATGCCATGCCAGTCGACTTTATCTTCTTCAATCTGGTCGAGCTTGGCTTCCATGTTTGCTGTAAAGCGCACATCGACTATGTTTCCAAAATGCTCCACCAGAAGCAGATTGACTGCCTGTCCAAGCTTGGTCGGACAGAGCGCCTTGTTTTGCCGCTCAACGTATTTACGATCGATTATCGTGGCGACGGTAGCCGCATATGTAGATGGTCGACCAATGCCAAGCTCTTCAAGCGTTTTTACAAGAGTCGCTTCGCTAAAACGGGGAGGCGGTTGCGTAAAATGCTGATTGGGAGTCAGGTCTTTTTGTTTGAGATCCTCGCCTTTCTTCAAAGCGGGCAAGTTATCGGTTTGCTCGGCGTCATCTTCGCTCTCGTCGCTAGCCTCGTCTTCGCTCTGCTCTTCTTTCATCTTGGGCAGACGATCGTAGACGATAGTGAATCCGTCAAACTTCTTCTCGGTGGCTGATGCGCGGAAGGTGCCCTCGCCAGCTTCAATCTCAACAGTCATAGTCAACAGTTTCACTGCTGCCATCTGGCTTGCCATGAATCGCTGCCAGATTAGTTTGTACAACTTATATTGATCGGAAGACAGATACTTCTTTACGTCATCAGGCGACTTGTCCGGATAGGACGGGCGAATGGCTTCGTGTGCATCCTGGACGTTCTTTGCTTTTCTGGCATAAACCCACGGTTTTTGCGGAATGAAGTCCTTGCCGAATTTCTGTTCTATGTATGCGCGAGCATCATCCTGAGCCTGTTGAGCAACACGCGTCGAGTCGGTACGCATATAAGTGATCAAACCGGTCGGTCCTTCCGGTCCCAATTCAATCCCTTCGTACAGAGCCTGAGCGATCTGCATAGTCTTCTTGACTGGATAACCGAGTTGGTTGGCAGCTTCTCTTTGCAGAGTCGATGTGATAAACGGAGGCTGAGGTTTGCGCTGGCTGGATTTCTCGGTCACAGAGCTGACTTTGAAATCCTCGTTCTCGATAGATTTGACGATCGACTTTGCTTCTTTTTCACTCTCGATAACCATCGTCTGAGCTGTGGCTTTGTCAGAAGCCGCAATCACGCGCTTTTCTTTCCACTTATGAAGTGGAGCGACAAAGGACTGTTTCGATTTCGCTTTCGATAGCGTGGCTTTGATGGACCAATACTCTTTCGGATCGAAGCTTACGACGTCTTGCTCGCGTTCGCAGATCAGGCGAACTGCAACTGATTGGACGCGACCAGCGGAACGACCGTTGACCTTACGCCACAATAGAGGACTGATCTTGTAACCGACCAAGCGATCGAGTACACGGCGTGCTTGCTGCGCATCAACCAGACGCTTGTCGATTTGACGCGGCGTCTTGAGCGCGTTGAGAACCGCTTCTTTCGTGATTTCGTTGAATTCGATTCTGTGCAGCTTCGATTTGGGCAGATCAAGAAGTTCAGATAGGTGCCAGGCGATAGCTTCACCTTCTCTATCAGGGTCGGGCGCGAGATAGACAGTTTGCGCTTCTTGTGCTGCTTCCTTCAGCTCTTTGACGATAGGCTCTTTCTCACGCAAGATCTCATACTGCGGTTCGAAATTCTTGCGTACATTGACGCCTAAACGATTTTTCGGAAGGTCGCGAACATGGCCGATGCTCGCCTTAACTTGAAAGTCGCGACCAAGGATCTTGCTGATGGTCTTTGCTTTCGCCGGAGATTCTACGATTACTAGGGACTTGTTGGTATCTTCCACGTGCATCTACCTAATATTATGTCAAGGTGTGTCAGTGGGGGTTGAGTATATCACGGAGTTCCAACATGGCAAGAAGACCGGATCCTACCGACGTCCCGATTCGACATCAGTGAAACGCACGTATATCCATGTTTTTACTTTAGCGAATTAAATTTCGGGCGATTCGTTACTTTGAGCATATATATAGATTGATCTATATCATTAAATGTGACTGCTTCCGCCCTGCCCGTGCCAGATCAGCTAATCTTCACAGGGGCTTCCAGAGCGGTTTACAAACGGTCCATTTAATTTTTTCCGACAACGATGAAGGTTTCGTCTAATATAGTTGCGCCAGAATGAAACGACCGTTTCAAGGCTAAAACGCGCTACACAGCCTGGTTTCCGCTTGCGCGCCCGGATCTCCCTGGATAGCAAGTCAGTCCAAGCCATGAGATCGGGCAAGTCCTCAGTACAGATCAATGCATCAATGCTGCTGACGAATCCGGCAAATTTCATCGAGCAGTTGAACCGAGCGCGCTCCTGTTGCACTCATGGTGATGAAGCGACGCTCTTCATCAGCATCTTCAGAGCCGACTGGTCGTAGCTCGATCTGCATGTGGTCGATTCCATCCAGGTAATTGGACCCGTCAACCAGGAAAAACTGAGGCCATTCAATAAATATGATCGATCTTCGTGAATCCGATATCTCATCAAACTCTGATGCGACGAGGTCGAGAGACAATTCTTCCTGCCGTTCGCACATCTCCATCACTCGGTAGAAATCAAAATGGTAGACCGGCAGTCGTCCGGAATGGTATTCATTCATCATCGTGAACGTCGGGCTGGCGATTACTTCTTTGATTCCAAGCGCCTTACCGACAGCCTGTACCAGAGTCGTTTTACCGGCGCCGAGATTGCCGCGAAGCGCGACAATCGCTCCAGATTCGAAAGCGCGCGCCAGATCTTGTCCTAGAGCAACCGTTTCCTCTCTTTTGCTGACATCCAGCTGCACACTGGCCCCGGCTCGTTGATTTTCAATCGACATAATACATCATTCCCAGGTCGAACTCGTCTGGCCGGCACGCTCTTGACCGGCTGACGTCGCATTTGTTCAGGCGTGCTTCAGCTAGCGAGACTACACAACCGAACGATCTGCATCAATATGTACGCAGACAAGCAAATGAGTATATTCGATTTTCTTAGTAAGGTCTCAGCCAAGGACCGGTTAGCGAGTTTTGACCCGGAAAATCCCAGGTGGGGAACCTCCTTGACACATTCCCGTTTCCTAAACCTTACAATGCCAGCAAACAGCTGTTGGCTATTTTCTAGTTGCACCCGAAGGCACCATGGTAAGGGTCATAGGTATACGTCTGTGTTTCGAGCCGGGACCCCATATACTCGATACAATCGGACAAAACTTTATGCTCTGTCCAAGACCGAGACTATCTGGATCATAAAAAACGGCACGAGCGCTGTCAAATGATTTTCGCAAATCCACGCTAGTGTAAAGTTACTTCCCACAGCCCCACCTCACCACCTGTAGTACCACTCATCTTAACTGTCACTTTTCTTTCAGAAAGGTGACTAAAAGGGGTAATACGCGCCACGTTCAAGTCACACTGGTTCGACTATCGTGACGATGAGGGATATCACAGACCTTAAGTGTTGCGATGGGGTTGTTTTACCATGAATATACGTGCAGGCGATTTGCCGGAACGCAATCTAAGCGCTTCGGTCGAGCCAACTCTTTCCCAGAATTTCTGGAGTACCTTTGACGGCAAGATCAACCAAGCGGCAGCGAAGAGCACTCCGAACGATCTCCCCCAGGTTTATATTACCTTTCCTGGTTGTACTGCCGACCAGACCTCCGCCCAGCAAAGGGAAAACTGCCATGACGCTCCAATTCGGATTTTTCCTAAATTTGCAAACAAGGACGCAGCAGCAAAGATCGATGCAATTGTGCACGACTACCTTCTTTCTTTCGAGAACGATCCTATCAACAGAGAGCTTAGACAAACACTTGATCGCGTACCCCAGCCTCGAAGAGATAAAGAACTCCGTCCAGAAGACGTTCCAGATGATCTCAGAAAGAAGCTATCAGAAGCGATTGAACAAGGCCGGTTTCCTATTCATTCCGAAAAATACGTTTCGAACAGTCCGCTGCCAATCATCAAAAAGCTGATTGATGGTAAGTCTCTAGACGCTCGAGACATACTCAATCTTAGAGCTTCACTCTATCAAAAAGATGCCGATCGACGATCGCTCTCGCTCGGCACACTGCAGACCCTTAAGCAAACGGAGCCGAAACTGGGACCGCTTGTGGAGACGCTTACCGATCTCAAAACTTTGCGAACAAGCGATCCATCCTATGAACCAAAGATGATGGCTCTACAGGCAGCTTTCGTCGTGAAGGACTTAGACGAAAAATCGCCACCAGACGCCTTTCAGAAAGCAGCAATGGTCCTTACGACAATGCCTAATAATGGACCGGCCAGGGATTGGCTGAAGTGGTGCAAGGCAAGCGAGCAAATCGTAAGAGTCGCCAAAGATCCTATCGAGTCCGTGCAAGCTCTAAAGCGCCTGGCAAAGGAGAATAATCCATTCGCTCGAACCGCTCTGGCGAGCATTCTTGTAAGCGACTCCGAACGAAGACTCGTCGATTGGTACACAGCACAAGCAACCACCGGAAGTCAGACCCCTTTGATACCTAATACCAGCTCGCTGGGACGATATCAACGCAACAACGTCCTCTTAATCGCTGCTGAATCGCTTTTAGACGTCTCACAAGGAACGCCGACCGAACTTGAAGTATCAGCGATCTCCATAGGTAATAACCATATCGCCAAGTCCGGTAAGCACGATGCAGAAAAGATTGTAGCGAAGCTAGATGCAGCAGTCAGAGGCGAAACAGCAAGCAACGAACAATCAGGTACACACTGGAGTCAGCGTTCTAACAGCTGGGCGAATCCCGACAGAAAGATAGACAATACCGTCTATCAGAATACGCAACAGTCCGTGCTCCGTCAGACACCCGGTGCCGATCAACTCGTTGATACCGTGATTCGTTATTCCGACAGGTCTTTCGACTTCATCCAAGCGCTGCCGCAGTATGAAAAGCTGGCCTCCGAAGGCGACCCTAATGCAATATTGGTGATCGTTGCCGTTGCCGCAGGCTGTGCCGACAAAAATCCTGCCTGGCCGAATCCCAATCACGATCCACTTAGTAAGCGCGCCTGTAACGTCCTCGAGAAATTGGCTTCTAATCCGAAAACCGCTGCGCTCGTCGTCAAAGTACTATCCAAAGAGCTGAGCGCTGTAGTATCGGACGGCTTGTGGCGATTAACAAAAAATGCGGACTCTACTTATAGATTTCAGCCCGAGCAGCTGCTCCCCCTACTTGGCAAATTCGTCGGCGGCCTCCCCAGCAGCACGAACAAGAGCATCATCGACGGAGCCAGGCTGGTCATGCAAGGCGAAGTGAAGGATGGACGCACAAAATCAGGAATCGACTGTTACTGCGACTTCGGAAAGAATCTGACCACTCAAGACGTCGACATATATTTTGCGCATCGAAAATTGAATAAGGACTTCGTAGAAGGTCTCACGCGGAACGCAGACTCCTATTCGCCGGAAGTTCGTAATCTGCTTATCTCGAAAATGCGAAGAGTTCTCGATGGACCGGCCAGCGCTTCCTCCGAGAAGCAATTTGCAATATTAGGACTGGGCGCCTTCGCAAAACACCTTTCCAGTGACGATGTGAAGAGAGTTGCTCTGTACGGCGAAAGCAAGGAATACCAACTTGATATGGGCTGGATCGAGCGTATGCGCACTCCCCGAGTTGCAACCAGCGACAACGTTCAAGAGGCCTGCGCCTCGACCTTGACGAAGGTGTTAGCTAGCGCTTCTCGAGACAAGGCCACTAATAGCCCTCGTGAGGTGGCTTACAACGCCTTGCGTGATCTACATCTTCCCATGAAGAACGACAAGAGCTCTATGAGTGGCACCGGCCGTAATACCGAACTTAGAGATGCTCTGTTGAAATACTACGATGATCATCGCGATCAGATCGGATTAGCAAAAGAGATCAATCTGATTTCGGATCTGACAAACATTCCCCAAACAAAAGAAGACATTGTCACAGACATGATGGGTTTGAAACCACCCGCGATTCCAGATGAATGCCTGGAGAAGATAAAGGCAGTCGCGAAAAAATATTCTTTAGAGGAGCTCAAAAACATCAGCTCGAACATTGTGCTAATCAACTCGCTGCCAGGATATCAACGTGCTCGCTTGATGGGCTGGGACCAGTTGGCCGACAAATTCAAAACAGACATTCTGTCGATGCGACAAACCCCAACTAATGACGCCCAGGACGTAAGGGACAATGTCAAATGGTTTCAATTGGGCACCATTCAGAAAGCTGCCTATCTCTGGGAGGAGGCGCCTCTGATCAACCCAAGGATCGTAGTTAATCAGCTCTACTATGGCGGTCTTGGAACGAAACCAACTGAACAGGATCTATTTGCCAACCTGACAAGACCGTTGCGTAACGATGTACAGAATCTATACGAAAACACTGTACTCACTAACGAACAACTCAACAAAGACTACGAAAAACTCTGCAAAAAGCACGGGCTGCGCGATCAGTATTCTGCATTCCGCAAAGATATTGGCGAAAAGCCAGAGCCAGAGTACGGGTTCGAAGAGTCGGCCTGGGAGAAGCTGGAACGAAGTACAAAGGTGGACACCTCTTGTTGGGGTGGGGGAACCAGTCTAGGACGTTATGTACTTAACGACGGCATAAATCCAAACATCCAAAAAAGTCAAAAGCAATATCTGGAGGGCCTGCGCCTCGCTCACAATGAATCCAACATATGGTCGCGTCAGAGGTGGGAGAATAAGATTGAACAAGATAACCTGCGACTGGCAAGCCAAGCAGCTGACTATCAACGCTTGTTGATGGAAGGAAGGCGCGAAGACGCCGATGAACTGGCCAAGAAGATGTGGGCAAATTACGGACAGGCGTTAAAGGTAGCCTCGAATATTTGGCAAGATCTGACGGTAAGCGGCAAGAATATACAGGATTCTTCTGTCCTACAAAGAGCCCATCGCACTCAGAGCGCTCTACTTCCAGATCGCAGAAAGTGGGACGAGATACCAAACTACCATGCGCCTGGGGACGGGAACCAGAGTCTCTTGCCTTTCGAGCGAGCCCTTGGACTCAAGAACGCATCTGACGCACAAATCAGTCTCGGGATTCTCGATCTTGGTTTTGAAAACAACAACGAATTTAAAGCGATTCGACAGCATGCACTTGGGACGATAGATTCCGATCCGATCATACTCCACTTTACCACCACGGCAGACAAGCTCTCTGACCCAATGGTCAATCTAGGCAGGATGTTCCAGGCAGGATCTCGTCCCGATGCCACGATTTACCAGGACTTCATCGACGGCTGCAAATTCAATGCCAATGAAATTGAGCGGCAGATGAACAGAATCACGCAGGACGATTTAGATCAACTGAAACAGCGCATCGATCTACTGCAGAAAACCTTCGATCAACTGACGGAGAAATTCAAGTCTACGATTTCAGACGACCGGAATCGAGCGAGTTTGAACGAACTGTTCGTACGCCTAATAAGCTACAAAAAACTCCACAACCTCCTCAGGAAGGACGGCGAACCTTTGTATCCAGAGGCACTGGATAAGACTGACAAAGGAGAGCCTATCGATTCGAACAAAGCTCTGAGAGAAGTCATTCTTCCCAAGATGCGAGAAAACGACTTGCAGCCCCGCACCTTCGAAACATGGTTAAAACGCGAAGGGATAAGAACAATACTGCTGGTAGCTGTTAGTGCAGCAGCTAGCGTGCTGTTACCAGGCATGCCGGTGTACCTGCTTGGTCTATCCATCGCCGCCATCAATTACGGTGTCAACGAAGACCTGAACGAGATCTTCTATAGAATGAATCGAAGCGGTTTCGAGGGCTGGGGTCATCAAGGCAACAAGGGAAGTCGACACGAAGCGTTCAAAAGGGACATGGTCAACCATCCCAATCGAACCGACCTCGACACAGCAATCGCATACACAGAGAAAGTGGTTGCTCCGGCGATTGGTCACATTGGTAAGGATTGGATCATTTTTGTGCTCAGTGCAGGAATTGCAAATCGGCTGTGCAACGCTAACTCCACCTCAGAAGCTTTCAAAAGTTTATTTCGCAGGCCTCCGCTTTGTGCGGCAACATTACGATTACAGTTTGAGAAAGCTCAAAGGCTAGCTAATGGAACAGGGACGGCGCCTGCATTCCTCAGACACTTCACGGGCCGATACCTCGAAGAGGTGACCATTGCTACCGGCTTCGCATTCGCACACAGCAAGTTTAGCGACAAAGCGGTAAAACTGATCGGTCCTGAAAACATCGATCACTGGGGCGAAGGCGCTTCTTTCATACTTGACCTCGGGATCTCAACCTTTCTTGCTTGCGCCTTCGGTGCAATACACGGATCTAAAGAACAGAGTCCTATCTTCGAATCTGCGAAATCCTTAGAGCCCGGTCGAATTCAGGTAAAGCTTGCACAAAATCGAACTCCCCAAGACATAATCAACCACTATAGACACCAGGGGTTTGAGGTGAAAGTCGGCAAGAACCCCGGTGAATTCGAGCTTAGACCATCGAACAAACCAGGAATCAAACCGTTCATTCTTGAAGTCGCCTCTATGGCTAAGGCGGCGCCGCGTCCGCCTCTGAGCAAGGAAGCACCTGGCGAGGTTACCCGCTCAGATCGTAAGGAAGGCGCGCGAACCGATTCAGATCCGGTCTTGAAGCAGGAGACCACGCCGACCGACGTAACGAAAACAGCCGAAAAGAACCCGACAAGACTGCAAGAGGTGTATGAACCAACCAGACCGGACAACATCAACACGCTCGAACCGTTTGGGCTTAAGTCGGATAAGTTTGTAGCAGTCGTCAACCGCGGCAAGTCTGTTCAGGAAGCGAGCGAAAAGGCCGATGCCACGGCGCGCGAGCTCAGCCATCACGAACGTGAGCTCAATCGGGCTCTCGAGCCCGAGATCCAACGGCTGCGGCAGGAGCACGAAACCCGATCAGATGCGCGCAGTAGAGAAGATTACCACACCATGGCCCTTACGAAGTTGGCTTCGGGTAACGGCGAGGCCGGGCTTCGCCAGTCGTATGAGAGATTCGTTCAGGCCAAAGCTCGGTTAGACGATGCCAACGCTCAGTTGCGTGCTGCTCAAGAGCAAATGACCGCAAGACTTAACAAAGAGATGGCCGATCTGAATAAGTCTTCAGCGGGCAAGCAGCCCCATCTCAACATCAAACTGAGCACCGATCCAAATACGGTAGTCGGATTCAATTCTGCTACGCGCGACGTGATCGTCACTCCTGACATACTTAGAACTTCGCCAGAGAAGCTGGCCGCCTTCCTCGGTCGAGAAATCGCCCGGGCAAGGCTGGATTTCGAGTTCGCCACCGCCCTTGGTTACACGCACCCTCCTACTGACAAAAACAATCCAGGTAAATCGGTGATGTCGAATTTGCAAGCAGATTTCAAAGCGCGAACTGGACGAGACATCGACATCGCCACAGCCCGCGAAGCGCTAAGAACTGTTGGGCGCACTACAAAACCAGTCGACAATGCCCAGCGCATAGCCGATCTAGAGCTAGCGGTGAAATCGTCTAAGTTAACCGAATACATAGCGAACGAGCACGCAGCAAGTAAGGTCAGAACAGCTGCTGAACAGGTTCAAGCTGGAAAGTCGAACCAAGTTATTGACACTGTTATTGCTAATCCCGCCTACGCTCGAGCCGTTTTCGGAGAGCCGCTACCAGCAAACATTCGGTCGATCGTGGAACAGGCAAGACGGGGTGAAAACGTAGACATGGGCGCTGCTCAAAAGGCATTGGCTGAAGCACTTGACGCGCGACTAACCGACATTAATGGACGCATGAAGTCACTCTTCGAGGGCATGACCGGTCGAGAGGTGGCGGTTGTCACTAAAGGGCAGGCCGGAATCCAAAAGGTTAATGCTGATGTCGTAGCGCGTAATACGCTTGTCGACAAACTCGCAAACGAGTTTACCGGGACTGAGCCGTGGAAAAGTAACGCTCGCGAAGCACTCGAAAGAACAAAAGCGATGGATCGCTACGAGGCAGACACCGTTCGAGAGCTTCTAAGAATAAGGAGCTTGAAGGAAACCAACCCGGCTCAGTACGAGGCCGCTAAAGGCAAGCTCACCGAAGGAATGCGTATCCTCTTCGAAGGACTAGAAATAGCGATAGATGGGGGCCCAAATGTAACTAAGCCATCGGAGCTATTTGTTCGTGGCAAAGCACTCGACAATCTGAGTACTCTGGGTGAACTCAATAAAGTTCTTACTGAGGTCACAAAAAGCAAAGCTTCAGACAACCGAACGCTTCAGATCGAGCTCTTGCAAAAATGTATGAGAGAGTTGATTGCGGTGGACCGCAGCCTGGTGCATTCGGTTCCGCATGTCCTAGAAAAAGCTCTGGCAACCAGAGATCAGATCAATGCAACAATTGACGGAAAAGGCAAGGCCTTTGATGGAATACCCAAGCAAAAACTACTGAGGATGAGGGAGGTCATCGAAGAATCGGTACGGAGCAATAAAGGATCCAACATTCCGAAAGCTTACTCAGACAGGGTGCACGAATCGATTGGTGCCGTAGAAAGTGTCAAAAGACTAATCGACGCTGGAAAGATGGACCGTGCACTGATTCTTGCAGATTTAGTTGCTTGTTCAAAAGACTTTCCAAATCCCGCCTTCCCCTTCAAAGCTCTTTCCGAAGCAGCGCTAAACGACAACGCACCACTAGATATGCTGAACACAATTTTGAAAAAGTTCCAAGAGATAAAGGATCTCTTTCCGAATGGCCATGCTACAGGAGAAGCGAAAATCCAGCTTGGGTACATGCTCGCCACCGCCCGTGGTATCCAGGGTTACGAAGGCTGGATCTATGTACCGACCGGGAAACAGTCGCTTGCAGACCACCTCAACAAAGACGGTGTGTTCATCAATCCCGTAACCGGTGAAGTACGTCCTCACGACTTCTTCAAAAAGGGTTCAAACAACAAATCCGGAAGGGGTAAAGACTTCTGGGCCGTGGAGCATGGTGACATTCACGAATACAGCGTGATCGCTAGCTCGGATGCACTAATCAAAGCACAACAGCACATTAAAGACTTCATGGCCACGACTGAACAAAGCGCCAGCGCGACTGGTCCCAGGCGGGTTAGAGGAGAGAAATGGCAGGTGCCAGACCATTCAAGTAAACGTCTGATAGATCGTCAGAACAACAACAATTTTGATATAGCAGGATCCACCGGCTTCACGCACGAGTTTATGCAAGAGGTCGGTTTAGCACCATTCACTGGTTCTGGAAGGGAAGGAGTCGAGGTCTCGCCGAAGGATCTGGCGGCGCACTCCAGATATCTGGAACAATATTACGGTAAGGTTTGTTGCTACATGCGAAAGGTTTATGCGCGTGATGGCGTCATACCGGCTCACCTCGCACAGTTAGCCGAATCAACCCAAAATCGGATTGCCATGGCGAATGCATGCAAGACAATCGTCAATTTATCCGTTGACCGCTTGTCTGGTCAAGTACCATCTACGGGACCAAAATGGACTGTCGATCCCAATACTGGTGTCGCGGAAGTGATATATAACACCAAAATCGACACATCGTTGACTATCAGAGATTTCCAGGGAGATATTCTGACTCGCAAAGGACAAGGCGATATCCCTCGTATGATAGTGGCGCCGGATGGCAAGGTCATGGGTAAAGGCTACAGGGAAGACACTGACAAAAATGGGGTGGTTAAGATCACCAAACGTGAGCATCCATTAGGAAGCCTGAGCGAGCTCTATCAACTGAGCATTGACAGACAAACTATCGTTTGTGCCAACGATCCGTCGAAAGACAACGTCGCCGCACTTCAACGCATGAAATCCGAACTGGAGTTTATAGAGAAGGAGCTTTCCATCGGCCGCAAACTGGATTTCAGCAAGCCGCCCCTGACAGACGTTCTAGCTCGCCTGGGCGGGGAATAACCGCATTTACCAATCTGTGGAAAGTTTGCACTAGCAAAGTCAATCAAAATCGCCTGCAGATGACCTTTCCATACGCCTTTATGCAAAAGTGCACCCGCACGACTGAAGCATCGGAGTGAAGAATATACGTTGCTATAACTAGAAAACCATATAAAAAAGTGAGCGGGCTTGTTACCCGCTCACTGTCCTACCCATGGTCTACAAAAAACCTATTCCATAAGATCGATGGCAGTTTCCGGATCGCAAGAATAACCAAGACCGTGAAGGAACGGATCGATCCTGGTTGAATCGCTCAGCTTGATAACCACCGGGACAGCCACTCCAGATTCCAGCAAGTTTCTAACAAATGTATTTCTCAACAATTGTGGGGACAGATCTAGATGGGCCGACCAACCCACGCGCTTCACCGTCCAATCAACAGCACACTTGGAGATCCGCTTTCCTTCCAGGGTTTTAAACAACGGTTGATCCGGAGCATGATTGAGCGAGATTCCTTCAGATAGAAGATAGTCCGAAAGAGCGGTGCGGACTATCTCCCTGAGTGGAACGGTTCGATCTCGTCTTCCCCTGACCAATAAATGATTTGCCGTGCGCGACCAATCAGACAGTTTGAGATTCACTATTTCACTGGATCTAAGTCCGCAGTAGTACAGTATGAGTACGATCGCCTTCTGCCTGTTGGAATCGAGAGTCTTCATTGAATCTAGAAGCCTTCGTCTTTCTTGATGAGTGAGGTACCGTGCCACCTTCTCCCTGGTATTGCTACGCTTGATTGCCGGACGCTCGACTTCAGCAACATCGCAAAAGTGCTCGAGCGCGGTCAGAAAACCATTCAACGTATATGGGCTGAAATCGTGAGACTTCAAATGATTCAAGTATCGATTGGCCGCCTCATGTACGCCCACTGTCGTACAGTTGGATCGCCAGAAATTTAGAAACGCGCCAATTCTGGAACTGTAGTTCTTCAATGTGCGCTCGCTCAAATGCGAGCTCGGGCAACCATTTCTGTGAGCTGACTGCAAACCACTTCGGACGGATCCGTCCCCACCAATAGACTCCGCACAAAAGCAACTCAATCTTTGCTTGAGCAGCAAAGTAAACGAATCAGTCGGTTGAGCGAACTCACTACCTACACTGAAGTTCAACTCGCCTGGTTGCACGCGGAACACGCCGCTGCCTGTTGTATTTGAGGTCACGATAGCACTCCTTCATAGCGGCACGAAACCGGCCGACCCACATGGTTGGACAATGTAGAGACATTATTATTCCGTTGCACCACCATCCTACGAGGTGCAACGTGGCTCGATCGTGGCGATTTACTGACGCGAAGACAACACGCTAACTTGCATAGGTGTTCTGCAAATTCGAGATAGAACTTGCTTCATCAAATAGGACGAAACGGCTCTTCCTACTGATCCTGATCAAGATCTTTGCCAGTCACACTCTTGGTCTTGAATGTCTGAGGTACAGCAGGAGATTGACTTGACGAGTCGTCCTGAAAACCACGATCAAGCATT
>CAZISK010000105.1:0-13491 GCA_964541355.1 uncultured Candidatus Obscuribacterales bacterium | reverse complement strand
GCTGTATACTGCGGTGCTGCTACGGGCCGCTCTCCCGCGTATAGAAAGGGAGCATCAGCACTTGGGCGAGAATTGGCCAACCAGGGAATAGAGCTGGTCTATGGTGGCGGCAACGTCGGTCTCATGGGCGTGGTGGCAAATGCGGTGCTCGAAGGCGGTGGGCATGTCATCGGAGTAATCCCTCAGGACCTGATGAAGAAAGAGCTTGGCCACACGGGAATCCAGGATCTGCGCGTGGTGGATACAATGCATGAGCGCAAGGCCATGATGTCGGAACTGTCGGATGCCTTCATTACCATGCCCGGCGGCTTCGGAACGCTGGAAGAGCTTTTTGAAATGATTACCTGGCTGAAGCTTGGCGTTCATTCCAAGCCTTGCGCGTTGTATAACGTTGATTCTTATTACCGGCAACTGATCGATTTTCTGGATCATGTAAGCGACGAAGGATTCCTGACCGTTGAGGATAGAGCGCTACTGATGGTTGAAGAGGATCCGGCCGCTTTGCTCGAACAGTTGCGCGCTTTCAAGCCGAGACCCTCGACACAATGGCTCTCTCTCGAAAAGACATAAAATCATTTTGCGCTTTTGTAACAAGTCACTGCTAATGTGGACCCATTAGATTTACTAACTTTTCACATCGCAGAATCTAAAGAGGCGGAGTATGGATTTTGTTGACAGCGGGATGCCGTCAGGCATCCGTAGCTTCGTGTCATTAAATTGGCTCGGAGTAATTGAAGAGAAAAGTAGGAAGAGAGAAGAAAAACCTGATTCAGACACTGATGACAACTTCGACGACGATGGTGCGCAAGAGCAGCCTCGCGAAGACAATGACGAAAAAGAAGATGACGGTCAATCGAAGTCGGATAATTTAGATGATACTAAAGGTAATGCCAGTGCCGGTGCGATGAAAGCAGCATCGTCGGCGGCAACTGCCGGCGACGCTCCAGATGTCACAACCCGGGCTGACGGCACGGTTATCTTCTGGGCACGAGGGAAGGAAGGGCTGCAACCGCGTAAGTCTCAATTCGCCAACGACTCTTCCTGTCATTATTTGTATTCAGACAAGGGTATTCTGGAAGAAGTCTCCATCAAAAACGAGCTCGGAATTGAGGTCTACAAAATCTCGACAAAGGAGGGCTCGTACGTCGTCGAATGGAATGGCAAGGAGATTACTAGAGAACCAATCTCCGCCTTGAGAACTAACGAAGACGGCGGTTTTACACTAAGCCCTACCACTGCAAAGGGAAAATTAATTGAACTTGCCGGCGGCAACATAAGAATTGAGTTCAAAACCGGGAATTCCAAGAACCCGCTTGCAAGGCGGATCGAATCGCTGAATACCAAAGAGGTTGTTCAGTCATTTGATGTCGGAAGTGATGGTTTAGCCCGAATCACGTTCCAGAGATGCGCTGATGGACGGGATCTGGTCTACCTCTATGCGGATGTGAATGGAAAACCAATTCTGAGCAAAGTTGTCGATCAATGCAATCAATCCAGTTGTACGTATCAAAGAGATCCATCCATTCCGGGCGGGGATGGATGGGTTCGTGTCGGCATTAAGAGTCGAGAGAAGTTGACGCCTCAACAGGGATGGTTCAACCTCGACAACAATTTTCTTCCCTCCTTCAGACCTTTCGACAAGGCTGCAGAAATCAGACCTGAGTCTCTAAAGGAAGAACGGCTTGAATTGCAGAAATTGATCGCCCTGCAACAAAGCTGCCGCGAATATATTGATGTTATAACGTTAAAACACTTTGAATCAGAGAAGCAAGTTATTGAGACGGAATTCAAAAAGAAAGTCGAGCTTGATCGAAAATGCAAATGGGAAAGTCTCTCACCCAGCGAACAGCATAGGTTGACGCAGGAGCTCGTTAAGAAGACCGATGAAGCCTCACAGCGGTGCCGAGCCGAGTTGTTGAACGCCCTTGAAAGAGAAATGATGTTTTTGAAAGGGGTCAACGATCTCGAAAAAATCTGGTTCAAACTACCGGTTACTCGAACTTGTTTGATATATCTAAATAAATGGGCCGACACCAACCTCGTACCGCTGGCATTGACGGTGCAGGGAGGTGAGGTAGCAAGCGGATTTCAGCCCAACTGCCCGATTTTGGCTCCCAAACATCCTCATAGCGAAAATTTTGTTGCTGCGGCATCTTTGAGCGGTAAAGAGCTGAAGGATATTGATGGTGCCATATTGCCACCATGCTTTTCAAGCGAAAAAGCCCCGACGCTTCAAGACTTTCAGCGGTTCGAACGAAAGCTCGCTTGGTGTAAGGAGACTTTGCACAATGCACGCAACCTCAGAACTCAGTTTGAGCTCACTGTGGTGCTTCCGCAACTGGCGAAAGAACTTGGTTTGCCTCAGAAGTGTTTTGGATTCGATTGCGTTTCAGCTGATGCGAAGCTAGCCAAGATCAAACAGCGAATGGATCTGCAGATTCAAGTACAGGAGCTGGCACAATCAATCCATGCAGTCAGGAATTCACAGAAAAAATTCAATATTCCATTGCCACCAAACTGCTCCGTAGTCAAGCGTGGAGGCAAAGATGTCCTTTCCTTCACTTGGGCGGAAGGAGATCGTTTCAACGATGCTTCGAGCAAGACACAGGATACAGCGCTATTGAAGTGGTTGAAAAACGAAGGACCCAAATTCAACGATCTTATGCAGCAATATGCCGAGTCGCTCACCGTGGCAAGCAAACGAATATTGTGCGGCGACATTCCAGGTGATGGTTATGCTGACTTTGACAAGGACGGAAGACTTGTCGATGTAGCCGAAGAGGATGGTCCTGGTCGGCAAAAGATCAATCTACTCTCTGGAGACTACACGGTTTCAGAAGTGGGCAGGAAAATTTATATCGACATTGAGTGGCAGGCAAAGCTGTCAGACATTGAAAATTACCTTGATGTAGGTGCCAAGCGGGTGGGCTTGCCCTCCAAAGTAAGGATGGGACCATTTGATCCCGATCAGGAGATAGCTGTTTTCGACAGTCACATGCAATTGCGAATCATTCCAGCCAGCGAGGCGGCGGATTGGCAGCGATGGCAAGGTCGCAAGTACTGGGCTATGAAGATTGCTACCGGTTTTCTCGATGGCTTCTTTATTGGTTCCGCCATTGCAACTGGTGGCATCTCCATCGCTGCTGGTAGAGTCGCATTACCAAAGTTGTTCGGCGCAATATTTCGGGGAAGCATGGGCGTGTCTGGACTCGTCGTCAACAATTCGAAGGTGATGAGCGATCCGGATGGTCGTAGAGTCCACCGATATCGTGGCAACTTGATGCTTGCAGATATTACCTACGGACTTTTCTTCGCCAGGGTTGGAGCGAAAGCCGCGGCCGTTACTGAAAAAGGGCTACGTGCGATCGAGGAAGCTAGAGCGTTGTACAGGTTGCCTGTAAAAGCCGCGGTTGCATTAACGGAAAACAAAACTGCTCGTGCGGCAAATTTCGCGGTCAATCTCGTTTATATCCCGGTATTGGGAGGTGAGATTGCTAATCACCATTGGGAAAGGCTTTTCGGTCCCAAGGATAAAACCTTCGACGAGGCGAGGAAGGAGAGAAGAAAGAGCGAACCCTCTGATCACCATAGTCTTGCAGCCAAAATGGAGCTGGAGCAAAAGCACCGGGCGAAGCTCGATATCGCAAAAGACTATTTTCAGCTTCTCTTGTCGCAGGAGAAACTTACCGATGAGCTAAGGAATCCTATTGGCGAAATCTCGAAGAATGTGATGAGTCTGATTCACAAGGAGATGCCGGACATCGATCTTGCTGATCGATCGGCGATTGACAGTTGGGTCGGGGAGCAGCGAAAGTCCCGTGAAGACTACAGCCGGGAATTGGTGAAACTGCTGGATAGTCCCGTAACACCGAACTCTGTTCGGATGGCTGCAGCGACAGGAATATTGCTGTTCATGGCGGACGAAAACTCGTTGCCGGAATCAATCCTGCGTAGCACTGCCGGCGATATCATTCCAATACCTCCGATCGAGCTGAAAAATGTATTCAATGTCGAGCCGGCGCAAGCCGTTGAAAAGCTGGGAAATATTCTGCAACAGGTTGGAAGAGCTCCATCGCCGCAGCTGAAAATGGCGGCCTCGAATGCACTTCTGCGGCTGGGTCGCTATACGCCGTTTGACAACGCTGAGGTGTTGCGCGATGTTTTGCTGGACAGGTCGGCATCCACTGCTGCCAGAGGATATGCGATTCTGCAGTTGGCAAACTACATAAAGACCCAACCATTGTTGGAAGAAATTGTTTTCCCTATGTTGAACAAACAAGAGAAAGAGGACTATCAGGCAGCAAGTGCCGGTGTGAGCGCTCCTGATATGCTAGGTCTGCTCCGCACCATATCTGGTGACGTAAAAGAAAGCAAGGATTTGCGGGCCCTGGCTGTCAAGGCTATTTTGACACCTGGTCTCAGCGAAGATACTGCCAAGATCAATAGCTGGTTGAGCGCCGAGGGGCAACAATTTTTTGCTGCAATTAGCTCTGGTGTCGAAGGTAAGTATGCTGCAGCAGTTGCAGCTGAAGCGAATAAACAGGTTAAATCAACAGAACTCGAGGACGTGCTGAGTCAGCTTAAGATCAGGATGGATCTTAAGGAATTTGGAGCAGCCTCCAGCGCTGAGGGCATCTTGAAGGTCAACAACGACCTGGTGAATTTAATCGAGGTAGGAACCTCAGGAAAGCAATCCGTCGGAGCCAGCACCATTGTCAGTGCTATTGAGTCTTTGAATCTTGATTCGCCGCAATACATGGGCTCGATAGAAAGAGCCAAGCTTATCGCAGTCCTGTCCCGCAACCTTGGGATGAATGGAGACCCGATCAAGCTAGCTATCGTGAAAAGGGCGAAGGAACTCGCCACTACGGATGATCAGCTCGCCGTGTTTAAAAACATTTTGCCCATTTTAATCAACCAACAGGTGGGCAACTCGCTACATGCGAAGGATTCACCTGAGCTTCGATTGGCTGTGGTGGACGCAATCGTTGCGCTGAATCTACAGGATCCGGAGATTAAGAGCGTTCTTGAAAAACTGGCGGCGCCGCCACAGGCGACGGACAATAGGATGTTCGAGCCTGATGCCAAAGTTCGACTTGCCGCCATATCGGCATTGCGGAAATTCGGCGGACCGGAATTCGATCGTGCCGTTGAGATGTCTCTGAGAAGGGAAACCGACATTGCAGTAAGAGCCTACGCCGAGGAGTCGGAGCTGTCGAACTACAAGCCGGTCAGAGACTGGCTTTACCTTCTGAGAAGGGATACCGTGGCTACTGCGATCGAGAAAAACCAGGATTTTAGTTTTGATGAAGGCGGCGCTCATCTTGCCACTCTTAACGCGTCCCTCGAAAAGATTCCGACAACTGAAATGAAGATCGTGCCCGTGTCTGAGAAGCGCACAATTCGGTATGATCTCAGGACTCGTACGGAGTTCAATCCGCCCGTAGAAGCGAATGTAATCGTCTATAAAGAGATGCCGGTGTACAACGATGAGCGCCGCAAATTTTTTGAAAAAGAACTATTTGGCAAAGCTCTCGAAGTGAATGAGCACCAGGACATGGCTATTCAAGCATTGACCTGGATAGTGATGCGAAAGCCGAACACGCTGACCACATCCCATCCTCGGGAGAATGAAGAACTCTATAGAAGGTCGATTGAAGTTCTTTGTTCTCTATGTAAATCTGGTTCTGCCGTACAGGATAGAACGTTCACCAGAATCAGATCGATTGTCGCATCTCCGCAAGTGCCACCGGATGTGAGGCTCAGGCTGCTCACCGCGCTTGATACCGCCGTCAGTGCCGAGGGACCGCGCTCCAACGTCATGGTTAGAGCTGCGGAGAATATCAAACACGGCATGTATCTCGCTCAGCTTCTCGAAAACGATCTTGCCTCTACCGCCGATCAACCGGGCAAGACAAACCCTGAGCTAGCTGCCAGGACAGAACTTAGAAAGTTCATAATCAAGCGTTGCGCAGACCTCAAGACACCATACGCGCTTCCTGTCCTCGACAGCATTTGCGTCAACAAGCGAGACCTTAACGGTATTCGACCGCTCGCGCAAGAAGTGCTCGCAGATTGGCGAGATAGTGTGCGATCGCGCTGGGAACAGTACCGACCCGTCAATGTGTCTTCTGTCGATGCACAATCGAAAGACATGATGCGCGCACTACTATCAAAGGGTTCCATCGATCATACTGTGGACGTGATTCTGAGAGGCGCGAAAGCAAAACCGATAGCTGAGGGAGATCCTCGAATCACCCCGATAAGGCAGGCTTTGAAGTACAGCTTCGAAACACGAACTCTAAGTCAAATCGTTGAAAACAAAGGAGGTGGAGCGGCGGGAAAGCTTCCCTCTGAGCTCAAGGACGTCAATGAAAACGGCTCGCAAATGATCAGGCTGGCAGCAGCGCTGGTTATACTTCAGAAAGCGAACAGCGGCTTTTCTGAAGAAGATCGTCGAAATGCCACGAAGGTCTGCGTACAATTGGCATGGGATGGCTGTGAGTATGGATATCGCCGCGATGCGAAGGCGTTGCTCGATGTGGAGGTATCGGCCAACAATCCGTTAGCGGTCGATGCGCTTGCCGACATGGTGCTGAGCAAGCAAGGGTCAACCGAGGAAGCTCAAAAGGTTTTGGCGACCATGGTCAAAGACTCCTCGGTGGTGAAGCAGTTTGCCGACGGCCGCACCGTTGTGATTCGCAATAAACGTGAAGGACTCGTAATCGAGGAGTTCAGAGGCGACAAGTTACTTAGGGCCACCCCACCTAAGGGCTTCACTTACTCCGATATCATGTTCGACGATATGATGAGAGCACCCACGCCTGATGTTCGTTTTGAAATAGCTAAGCGACTTTTGGCGGACGACAACCCTGATCAGCTTTTCGCTCGCGAAGGACAAAGACGAGATGTACTTGGAATAATTGCCAATATGGCGCAGGAATTCGTAACTAACAGTGCTTCAGTCAATCTTCGACTCGCTTGTTCAGAGTATCTTGTGGGGCTCAAAGGTAACAATGGAAAGTTAGCGGCAGAGTACCGACGGCAGATTCTTCGATCGATGATCGATCTGTCGATGAGCGGAGAAAGCAAAGCGACGGACTATCTCAAGTCTTTAACCGCGGATGTAAGGGCGCTTGCGCTGGAAGAGTTGTTGGGGCGCAAACCCATGAATGAAAGACTCTCTGAAAAGTTTGAGAAGCAAAGCGTAGAGGTCCTGAACGAATTGCTCCGTCAAGCAAAAGACGAAAAAACGCGACAAGAGATTCGCGAAATGTACAACAAACAATTCGATCGCTTCAAGGTTGTGGACACAAGCAGACTGGAGAGGTGGGTCGAATTGGGAGCCGAAATCGTCAGATCGAGCAAAGGAGTTTCGAATCCACAACAGGATGCCATGCATATGGCTCTGTACCTTGAATCTGCGAGCCTTCTTGGTTGCAATCACCGGCTCGTCAAAGACTTGAATATCGATGCTTGTCTCGATCGTCTGCAAGTTGCTACGGTTAAGGCGACTCTGACGGCTCCGTACCCTCTTGATCCCCGTCTTTCACTCTTGGGAGCGGGCGACACAACCGGCGAGCGTCCTCGAAAAGACGCGACGACAGGCGTGGTCGTGCGTGCCGTAGACACGGCGTTAGCGAAGGGAGATCCTCTATTGGTTGAGCAGTACGCACGAATTTTGCATTCTCTCGCACCGTTAGCAGTGCCACATGCCACGGCCGACTACTGCGCCCAGCTGAAGCATGTTGCATTTTTTCCTGGCATGGATAGTATCACCTCCGGATCATTCGAGCAGATAGCTGACGCTCTGATTGAGAGCATCAGGGAGATTCCGATGAAGGTCAACAAGGATTCGGGTCCCAGTCCATTGGAGCTGGGACTGGCACTATTCCCTAAGGTCCTGGATCCAGCCAGACGCCTGGTTGAAAAACAGTTACACAACTACAGTCAAACACGCCTGGCTGCGGTGAAGGCATTTCTTTCTACGGCGCCTCTGGAAATGCAGATTGAGTTAGCTCGAGAGTTAGTTCATTCTGATCAGGCAACTCTTAGACACATCTCCTTCCGTGCGATCGCACGAGGCCTCCAGTCTCCCAATGAACAGACCAGGCGCAAAGCCAACATAATCATTGAGACCACTGAGAAGCAAAAACCGGAGTATCTGCCGGATGTACTTCGCGCCCTGCTCAGCGAGCCGACAACCGATAGAGTAAGCACGGACGATTTCAAATGGATCGTAAAACTCGGCAAAGGCAATCCAGATCCAGCGATGAAAGCTCTCCTTTTGGAAATGAAGAAACAGATTAAACCGTGAAACGCACCACCTCATCGATGAGATTGATCAAGGGAAGTGCTCACAAGTTGCTTCAATCGGCGATTTTAGATCCGCTAATGAAAATCGGCTCCAAATTACCGCTAAAATACTGTGGAGAACTATTAGGCCCACACCAATATTTTACGGTTCTTTTCTATTAGGTCTACTAATATCGCTCAGGGACGACATTCCTCAACGATGAGAACCTGTGCCGATCAGGGTATCATCTACTTGTCATTGAGATGCTCTTGTAATTCCAGACCGCCTGATATGAGCGTGAGTAGTCCGCCACCTAATCCGATACCGCTGGCGCCGTACCGGGCAATTTGCGATCTTGTTCGCTCTGTGGCGGCCCGTGCCTGATCGAGCTTGTTTTTCTCTGTCGTGGGCTTTTGTGCTTTTGCTTCGGTGATCTTGCTTCCTGCTTCAGAAGTTATTACTAGATCCGGCAACGAAGGCTGTGATGGCGCCGATCGTTGCGCAGTTACTGGCTTAACGACTGTCTTTGCATCCGTTTTTATCTCTGCTGGCGGAAACTGTTGATCATTACCTCTTGCGGTCAAAAGATTGGATTGCAGGCTGCGAATGCGTTGATCGTTCGTCTCATTGCTGCCCTGGACTGTTTCTATCCAGAGCAAGTCTGCCTGTTCCAGAGTAGGGTCAGTCTTAACCTTTGCGATGGCCAGTTCAAAGAGTTCTTTAAATTGTTCTGGCGTCAGGTCCGACGGTGAGGCACTCCCAGCAGTACCATGAAGATCGTGCCTCAATGCCAGATCGGCATCAAGTTGCTTGATGAGAAGTCCTCTTAGAGACTCTGAGCATGCAGTAACGCTTGCGTCTTTTGTATTGACGGTGTCAGAAGCCGGCTTTTCGGGGGTAGGTTGTTTCCTTGCGGTGTTATGATCCAATGCCGCATCTTTATTTGCGTCCACGCCCGAATGGTGTCCAGGTTGTCCACCCGCCTGCGCTTGCGGAATAGCGGTAAATTTGACTGAATAGAACGATTCTCCCGAGTTGTCAAACTTTATCGATTCGAGGATTTTAATTAATCCGTCTCGCTCCGCCTGTTTCAACAGCAAATAAGTCGTCGACGCTCGCGCCTTGCATGTCCACTCGCCTCCGCTTTCTGCTATTCTGTCGCGGATGTTTCGCAATAAAATGCCACTGTCTTTGGTGTGGGTCGCAGCGACGTGGAGACTAGTCAATTCCTTCGCATTGTAGTCCAAACCGGCAAATCCAATCGTTCCGTCCTTTCTGTTTTCCAGAACCAGGCCTAATGAGCGACGAGACTGCAGCGGAAGCAACTCTCCAGTTTTCGGCGCAGCTGATCTGTCCACTCCGCGAACCCAGCTTGTATTGTCTGGTTCATTTCGCGCCGGTGCCGATACGCTTCTGGCAAGTACGACCTGATTTTTGCTAGTGGTGTCCGAATAGTCGTTGTAATTAGACGGCAGTTTGAGTGCATCCTTTCCAGCGTTTGGCAAAGAGGCGGCTTTCTCACCAAGGTTTTCGAACTTTCCTTCCGTTGAGACTGTTACTATGGGTGCCTTGTCGGTGAGAGCAGTGGCTGCGAGCTTGTAGATTTCTAATACGTCCTTGCCTTTTTGGTAGAGATTGATGGACTCAATACTGTCGAAACAGACGCCACCATTATCTGAGACCCAGACCCATGAGCCTGCGACAATCTTGTCAGGATTGTTCTTCTCGACTACTACGAAGAAGCCGCCATCAGGAGATTCCTGTCCGTGCCAGGCTGCGGTTTTTGCAGCATTGTCCGGATGCTGGCAACAACCGGTATGGTGCCCCAGATAAAGACCGGCCGGATTCGAGCGTTTGAGAAAGTAGCCCTCCAGCTTGCCGCTTTGCCAGCGCTTATCTGTTGGAAATGGCGATGGTGTTTCAGTCGAGCTGAGAAATCTATGCTCCCGATTTGCATACTCAGTTTCAGGGACCGACCAACGAGCATTTTCGTTGGCAAATTCGGTGTGTTTGACGTTAGCGTATTTTGTTGTTGCGAGCAGCAAGAGCACATCTTTCAGTGGGAGCGATCGTTGTTCTGGTTTTAATTCACTCCATCTTAAAGCGACTGTATTGAGGTCAGCCCGATTGGCATCGTGATTCTTCATCAGCCATGCACCGAGCCCTTCTACCTGTTTCGGTGCCTCTATCGGCAACCAGTAGCACGCATCATGCACCGTGATACCGTCGGCGTGATTTACAGCGAGCCACTTTTTCCAATCTTTGCCGAAGTTAGACGTTAGACTGAATGCAAATGATCGAACCTGCCAGGAATGAATGTTGTCGGATTTGAGCTCCTCCATGGTCAGATGATGAAAGTCCCTGAGATATTCGACGGCATCTCGGTAGACATTGGGCTGAAAGTTGAGCAGTTTGGCTACGGGACTTTCTCCAGCGCGAGTGTCATCGCGGCATACTTGTGCAAGCAGCTCTTGCAGATCCGGAGAGATAGATGGAAATAGAGACCGAACGCCGAGGTTCGGATCGCCGCACTCCAACAAAACCTTGATTTTTCCATGTTTCTTCACTTCATCGACGGTCAACCAAAAGCGTTCTGGTGTCAGTGCTTTTATTGAGCCTTTTTCGTTGGCGTCAGCAATCAATGACGTTGCAACCAATGCAGCGGCCTGATGCCAGGGGGCGGGTACTTTAGCGATTTTTTCGATCAATCCGGGAAGCGCGATCTCTGCCGCGACTAACGCCTTCACATTCTTCGCCTTGAGGTCAGGATAACGGTCGATTATCGAGAAAAGGATTTTTTGCTCTTCGGGTGAATTCCGGTCGATGGCTCCAGCAACCGTGAGATCCTTTGCTTTCTTCAACACCAGGCTCAATTGTTTAGCTGGCAGTTGTTTCTGATTTTCAGTGAGGAAAGTCCATGAGAACACGGCTTCTCTAATTGCATTAAAATCAATTGTACCCTTGGTGCTTTCGATCAAATACTTCGACAAGTCCTTCAACTCATCGCGGGTTGGAGCACCTGCGAATCCGAACAGGTGTCGTAAATTGCTGTCGCCTTTTTCCATCTGTCTGGAAAACGTATTGAAATCTTTTTCGTCCTGAAACACCAGAGAGAGTCTCAGAGCTAGGTCTGCATCACCTTTATGCAGCCATATTGCTTCGCTCCAAACTTTAGGATTGATTCCTCTGACCATTTCTGCTGCACGCTCTTTGTTTCCACCACAAAGATCTTCGACAGCATCAATCAAGTTCTCCGGCCTGTCTAAGTCCGGATGGGTATCCTTCACGATTTGCAAGAGGTCGTCTGGTTCCGGCGCTTGATCGTTTTCAGAAAGAGCCAGATCAATCGATGTGTTTTTACTTGCTGGTGGTATTGTATTTGGTTCCTCAGCGGTCGGAGCCGCGGCTCGGATCAAATCGAGAAGATTGATCGTCGGAATGGGGCTAATCTTTTCGCGAGGTGGCGGAATTTCATTTTCAGCCGGCATGATTCATCCAGATGCTGTTGTACTGTCAAATTAGTAGTAGTTTGCTGTCTGAAGTCATTTAGAATGACATCAGCTGTTTCATCAATTGTGATCCAGCAGACGACAGCGCGTAGAGTATACGCGCAGTTACCGGAGCTTAACTCCTATGAGATAGACGATTTTGAATTGACGACGAACTGCGAAGACACAAGTCTTGGAAAGCCTGATAGTGAGCTGGAGTACAAACGACTTTTACCGACTGTTTCCTATGTTTGGACTAATCGATATGATTCAATGAGTATCAATGCTCACAAAGGATACACTATGCCTATTTTGTTACGAAGTTGCAAATGAATGTCCGCTCAATGCGGAAAACCGTATGCTTCATGTGCACAGCCTCTCAGATTCCTGGATTCAACATCGCTGCGAATGGATCTATGTCACCGATTTGCAACTACAAGTTCGAAACCTGTTGATGTTTTCATCCAACCGTTAGTCAACATCATTGGGTGAGAAGAAAGTACTTGCTGAGCCACTCAACGGAAGTTGAATCCCGGCATGCCCAGACCACCAAATGGAGAGAGCGGCATTGATGGATTGAGATTGGTGCCGGCGCCGGTGCCAAATGGAAAATACGGATTGGATCCATAAGGGCTGCCGTAGAAAGGATTGCCTGTATAAATCGGGCTGCCGTAAGCGTTGCCATATCCGAGCGGATTTAGACTTCCGTATCCTCCGAGTGGATTTAGACTGCCATATCCACCGAGCGGATTTAGACTTCCATATCCTCCGAGTGGATTTAGACTTCCATATCCACCGAGTGGATTCATGTATGGATTGCCAAGGAATGGAGAACCGAATCCTAGAGGATTAACGGATCCATACGGCGAGCCAAAACCCAGGTAGGGGTTGTAGCGAGAATTTCCAAAACCTAAGTATGGATTCACCGAGCCGTACGGTGTCCCTAAGCCGGTGTACGGACTCCCGAATGGTCCGTAAACGTTCGGATTATTTTTCATGAATCGATAATTCATATAGGCGCTGGTGCCCATACCCGCGACCGCACCCGCCGATTGCCAGAAGGCTGGATCGTCCATTAGATCTCCGGTGCCCATCATGATGTCTTTGGGGACCTTGACGAGAGATTTTCCGAAGGACTTTGCTTTGCCCAGGAAGCCCTTGGGCGCTGGTTGTGGGGCCTGAAATGGGCGATTGGGAGCCCCGCCGTTGCCTGGCGAGAAAGGCATCGTCCCCTGATTGAATTGGCTTTGGTTTAAACCAAAATTAGGATCTGGTCCACCCAACTCGCTTGGCATTTGCTGCTGATAATCGTCTCCGCCGCCGGAAACCTGACCAGGAGCCGTCTCATAGTCATCTGCCGGAGAGTGCTCAACCCCACGCTTATAGAATCCGTGCACTTCTTCGTCATCGACCCAATCATCTGCGGCAAAAGAGGGAGCCGCCTGACAGGCGAGCAGTATGATCAATGCAAGTGTGAACGTGCGGTTTTTCATACAATAAGTATATCGCCCGATGCATATTTTTCGCACAACGGGCGCCAGTCTGGCGTAGGCGGATTTCATGAATCGTTCAAGCAAGTTCACCAGGTTGCCTCAATCGATGAGGAGCGACACGCGCGATGACGTTTCCACTGTCGAGACATCCTCGTTGAAGAGGAGCGACACGCGCGATGACGTTTCCACTGTCGAGACATCCTCGTTGAAGAGG